>NZ_JBRREB010000007.1:0-115820 GCF_056759995.1 Stenotrophomonas sp. STEN030
TCGCTGGCGAATGACTACGAGTCGACGGGCAACAGCCACCAGATCACGGTGGTGGCCAGCGATGGCAATGGCGGCACGACCACCATCACCGTCACGCTCAACGAACTGGACGTCAACGAAGCACCGGAGTTTGAAGATCCGAACCAGGGCGGCACGCCGCCGGGTCCGAATCAGCCGGGCACGATCTTCACCCCGCCGGGTGATGACGGTGCAGGCAATCCGACGCCGGCCAGCTACACGGTCAGCTACAACGAGAACACCGCTGCGGGCGTCGAACTGGGCCAGGTCCAGGCCGGTGACGTGGATGGCGACAACGTGACCTTCGCCATCAGCGCAGGTAACGACAACGGCTGGTACGCGGTCGATCCGACCACGGGTGTGATCACGCTGACGCCGGCTGGTGCAGCCTCGCTGGCGAATGACTACGAGTCGACGGGCAACAGCCACCAGATCACGGTGGTGGCCAGCGATGGCAATGGCGGCACGACCACCATCACCGTCACGCTCAACGAACTGGACTTGAATGACAGCTCGCCGGTCATCAATGCTGCCCAAGCGGAGGTGTACGAGGAGGGGCTGCCGGGTGGCTTCCCGGGCGGTAACGACAGTCCGACTACCGCGACAGGTCAGGTCGACATCAACGACCCCGATACCGTAGGCGGTCCGCTGACGGTCACTTTGGCTGGCCCGGTTGGCCTTACCTCCGGTGGAGAGGTGGTGACTTGGACTGGGACCGGTTCCGTGGGCGATCCGTTGATCGGCACGGCGGGTGGCGAGGAGGTTATCAATGCGACCATCGACAACGAAGGCAATTACACGGTCAACTTGCTGAAGCCGCTTGATCACTCGGGTAGCGAAGACGAGGCCCTGGATATCGGCCTGACGATTACCGCTGACGATGGCGTCAATCCGCCGGCTACGGGCACCCTGACCGTGACGGTGCACGACGATGCACCTGTTGCCAACCCGGGTTCGGTGGATGTGGTACTGCCTGAGCAGGACACCAACGTCATGCTGATCTTGGACATCTCAAGCAGCATGACTACGAGCAGGGTTGCCGGCATGAAGGCTGCAGTAACCGCGTTGCTCGACACCTATGCAGGGCTCGGCAATGTCGCGGTACAGATCGTGGTGTTCGGTACAGCTGCAGGTACCAAGACTTGGGGGACTTCATGGGGTGACATCGACGCGGCCAAGGCATATGTCAATGGCATCAATGCAAACAGCAATGGAACCAACTATGACGCTGCCCTGCTCAAAGCGATGGACGCATTCGATGATCCAGGCAAGATCGCTGGAGGCAAGAATGTCTCCTACTTCCTGACTGATGGTGAGCCAAACCAGAGCAGCAACTGGGGTATTCCTGGTTCAGCTGGAAACGGCATCAATGATGCGGAAGAGAATGCATGGATAGACTTCCTGGAAGCCAACCAGATCCTCTCCCAGGTATTTGGCATGGAGGTTCCGACGGGCCAGCAGGGCAATGCACGCGGCAACATGGACCGCATCGCCTATGACGGTATCAACAACGAGGACACCGATTCCGTCTTTGTGAACGATATCGATGACCTGCCGCCGATCCTGCGAGACTCGGCCATCGATGCTGCGCAGGGTGCAGTCGTGGATATGGACGGAACCCTGGGAGGCAACTCTGGTCTCGGCGCCGATGGTGGCGGATTGCTCGACATCACCGTCAACGGCCGGACCTACCACGATGACGGAAGTGTGACGGGTGGTACTGCCAACGGCTTGTTCGATGCGGCGACCAACACCTGGAACATCCTTACGGAAGGTCCAAATGGCTCCGTCAATACCGGAGGCCGGCTGATCGTCAACATGGAAACGGGCGAGTACAGCTACACCCCTCCGATCATCGATTCGGGAACCCGAGTCGAGGACATCGGCTTCACACTGATCGACAACGATGGTGATACGGCGTCGTCGACGTTGACTATCACGGTCCATCCGGTGGGCACCGTCCTGCCGGATAGTGCAGATGGTGGAACGTCATTCGCCTTGCATGGTGATGAAGACATCACCGGCACGACGGGCGAACAAGCGCATGCCTTGCCGGCGTTGAGTGATCTGGTCACGTCGTACGGGAGTGGAAGCCTGGGTGCATCCCTGCCTGGCGGCGACATGCAGGCCTTCTCCGGTTCGCTTACGCAGGTCGCGATGCCATTGCCCTTGGTGCATCCACTGGATGAGCTGGATCAGCATCATCAAGCGATGGTTTGACGCATCTGGAGCCGGATGGGCCGTTGGCCCATCCGGCTCCATCGGAATCGATGGCGTGGTACGCGCCCCGCAAAGGCTGGACGTTCACGCTTTCCTGAAGAATCGAGGTCAAGAAATGAACAAGAAACTACTGACAAGCATGCTGGCGGTTGCACTGTTGGCTCCGTTTGCGAGCCATGCCCAAAGTCGCAGCAGCGCGGCGGACATCAATCCGCACCGGCTGGATTACAGTGATGTGACGATGGAACTACCCGACTACGACGAGCCGTTCCAGCGCGACGGACGGCGCGTTCCAACTGCTCAGATCCTGAGCGTGAAGCCGGGGATAAACGATGGACAGGTACGCGAGCTGCTGGGTGTGCCGCTGTCCACTGAGAACGGTGAGCGGGGGGCTGAATGGAACTACAACCTCAAGCTTGACGTGGCTGATGAAGATTTCATCGTTTGCCAGTACAAGGTGGTGTTCGAAGCTGGCGGAACAACCGTCCGCGAGACCTCATGGCGGCGTTACCAGTGTCGACTGGCAATGGCGGCATTGGCCCCGGAGCCAGCGCAAGCGACACCTGAACAGATCGAGCTGTCGGGCGATTTTTTGTTCGACTTCGACAAGGATCTTCTCAGTGCCGAGGGCATGCAGGTGCTCAACGGCGTAGTCACAAAGTTGGTCGGGAACAGCAGCAAAGTCGACATCGTTGGCCATACCGATCGGCTCGGTAGCGCTACCTACAATCAACGATTGTCAGAACAGCGTGCACAGGCGGTAGCTGGGTACCTGGTGGATCACGGCATCGCCGTCGACAGGATCACCAGTTCCGGTCGTGGATTGGCCGAACAGGTAAAGCAGTGCGAAGGCGAGCGCTCAACACCGCAGCTTCGCGCTTGTCTCAAGCCAAACCGGCGCGTCGCCATCACTATTACGCCGGTCGATTGACCAACGATTGAAACGGGAATGGAAGCATGCAATTCCTTCCTTGTTGCGGGCCGCTACAGCGGCCCGCTCTTTTCGTTTTGGATGTCGGATCCGACGGCTGTTGATGGCGATCCCGGAATCGCGGAGCTGCCGGGTGGACGTCCGCGTTCGGTGTGTTCCTCAGCCAATCCTCGACCTTGAAAGCAAGTATTTGAAATGAAGAATCTCTTGAGGGATCGACATGCGTTGGCTCGGTTGGTGGCAGCTCTGCTTGTCGTCCTGACAAACACCGCGCCGGCAGCGGAACTGACACGTTCTGTCACGCCGGGGCAGCAGGACATGGTGGGCCCATTGACACCGATGGTGCTGGAACTGGGTCAGGCAGTGGAAATGGCCGTGAAGTGGCATCCGAGCATACGCAACGCCGCGGGCTATCTGATGGAGTCGGACGAAGCGATCCAGGTGGCGCGTGCCGGATACTACCCGCAGCTGCGCGCAGGGCTGGGCTCAGACTGGCGGAATCGCGCCCGGTCGGGATATGACAGTCGCAGCGTTCATCAAGTGACTGCATCCGCCTCTCAGATGCTTTACGACTTCGGCAAGGTCTCCAGTGATGTTGATCGTGCACAAGCCGGCCGTGAGGGAGCCCAGGCGAGAGTCCTGCTGGCGGTTGATCAACTTGTGCAGGAAACCGCGCATGCGTGGATCGAAGTCAGTCGTTACGAGGCGCTGTTGGAGCTTGGCAAGGCACAGCGTTCGGGCGTGGGGTCCATCGCTGATCTGGCACGTGAACGACGTGCGAAGGGGGCGAGTCCGTTGTCTGATGAACTGCAGGCGCAGGCACGTGAAGAAGCTGCATTCGCGAACCTTCTGGAGGTCACCGCTCAGCTGGAACGTTGGCGCCTGCAACTGCGGCAGCTCACTGGTGCGCCCCGCTTGCCCGTGACGGAAGGCCAGGCAGACACGCAGCTCGCAGATGCTTGCGACATCGTTGGAGGCGATACCTTGCCACAGTCAGTGCCAGCGGTTCTGATAGCTCAGGCACAACTTCGCGCGGCGCAGGCGGATGTGGAAATTGCTCGCGCGCAGAGCCGGCCGACCTTGTCCGTGGATGGAGCTGTAAGCCGCGGCTTGAATGCTGACTCACGCATCAACAGGCCCTACGACGCGTCGATTTCACTGAACGTGACAGCACCTCTTTACCAAGGTGGCGGTAACGCCGCGCGGAGACGGGCATCGGGTCATTCCCTGTCAGCGGCAGAGGCGGCGTTGGAGCATGCGCGGCTGCAGGCCAGTCAGGAGCTGACAGACGCGCGATCACGCGCGAAAGGTTATGCAGGCCGAAGAAGCGTGTTGGATGAGCGCACCGGCAGCATCGAACACACGCGGGACCTGTACCGGCAACAGTATCTGGATCTGGGAACGCGTTCCTTGCTGGACCTGCTCAATGCCGAACAGGAGTTCCATGGTGCGCGAGTGGAAAGCGTGAACAACATGCTCGATCTGCAGCGTATGCAGGTGGATTGCCTGGCTGCAGGTGGAGGTCTGCGCCGTGCTTTCCATCTGGATGGCCACACACTGGCGGGCGTGGAGTTGACCCCATGAGCGTCTCCGCAGGAACAGGGGCGAATGCCCCCCAAGACTTGAACGGCTGGGTCGATGCGATCCTGTGCGTGGCGAATCACTACCGCATTGATTGTTCGCCTGAAGCGATTCGTATTGCAGCGGATTGGGATGGCCAGGCCGGTGAGCGGCGGCCGGTGGAGCAGCGCGTGCCGCAGCTGGCACGCCAGGTTGGACTAGCGTTACGCTGGGTGGCGCCGAACCCTAGCCGCCTGACTCCGTGGCGCCTACCTTTGATGGTGCAGCTGAACGACGGACAGGTCGGTGTTGTGACGGCCATGACGGCGGCGGGGTTCACCTTGGAGCTCGGTGGCGATAGCGGCCTGCCCACCACATTGGATGCCATGGCGCTGAACGCGGCGGTGGTACGCATGGCAGTGGCACGCCCGATGCGCTCGGTGCCGGACAGTCGCGTCGATGATTACATCAAGCCATTCGAGCCGGGCTGGTTGCGCCAGCTGGTATTGGCCGACATGCGGCCATACTGGCACATCCTTCTGGCATCGCTGGTCACCAACGTTCTCGGTATCGCCAGTATCCTGTTCTCGATGCAGGTGTACGACCGGGTTGTACCTGCCCAGTCGATGCCCACGCTGTACGTGCTGTTCGGCGGAGTCCTACTTTCCATGGTGTTCGCTTACGTGTTGCGGCAGGCGCGTACGCGGATCACCGATGTATTGGGCAAGCGCGCCGATCTGCGTGTATCCGACAAGGTGTTTGGCCACGCACTTCGTGTGCGTAACGCTGCCCGGCCCAAATCGACGGGTACGTTCATATCCCAGCTGCGCGAGTTGGAGTCCGTACGGGACATGCTGACCTCCACGACCATCGCTGCCGTGGCTGACGTGCCGTTCTTCCTGCTTTTCTGCGTGATGTTCTGGTACATCGCCGGTAGTCTGGTGTGGATTCCGGTGCTGGCAGCGGTGATCATGGTGTTGCCGGGAATCCTATTGCAGAAGCGCCTGCGCGCATTGGCGCAGGAGGGCATGCGGGAGTCGTCGCTGCGCAATGCGATGTTGGTTGAGGCCGTGCAGGGGATAGAAGACATAAAGCTGCTGCAGGCAGAGTCAAGATTCCAGACGCACTGGAACCATTACAACGAGATCAATGCCGATACCGGCATGAAGCTGCGTGACCTGACAAGCACACTGAGCAACTGGTCCCAGATCGTTCAAACCGGTGTGTTCACCGTTGTGGTGTTCGTCGGAGCGCCGATGGTGATGGAGGGCGACATCACTACCGGTGTGCTGGTGGCTGCTTCGATGCTATCCAGCCGCATGTTGGGACCGCTTGCCAGCCTGACCCAGATTCTCAGCCGCTGGCAGCAGGCTCGCATTGCGAAGGAAGCGTTGGACAATCTGCTGCGGATGCCGGTGGACACCCCGGACCACGGCAAGCGCATCCATCGTGCGTCGCTGGCTGGCAGCTACGTGTTCACCAATGCGGTCTTCAGTCATGACGGCCAGCAGCCGGCACTGAAGATCGGGGGGCTGAACGTCCAGCCCGGCGAACGAATCGCGATCCTTGGTCGAAACGGTGCTGGAAAATCGACGTTGCTGCGGGCGTTGTCCGGAATGATGGAGCCACAGTCCGGTCATCTACTGCTGGACGATACGCCGTTGTCACACATCGATCCCGCGGATATCCGAAGGGACGTTGGTTTCCTCTCACAGGAGTCCCGGCTGTTCTATGGAACGTTGCGCGAGAACCTGATGATGGGGGCGCCAACTGCGACCGATGAGGAGCTGATGATGGCGCTGCGGGCAGGCGGCGCGTGGTCCTACGTACGCGCCCTGGCCGATGGCCTGGACCACATGGTGCAGGAAGGAGGCCTCGGCCTGTCCGGTGGACAGCGTCAGAGCCTAATGCTGGCGCGGTTGCTGGTGCGAAACCCGAACGTGCTGTTGCTGGACGAGCCCAGCGCGTCGCTAGATGAGGCGGCCGAACAGGGGGTCATCCAAACACTGGCAGGATTGCCTGAAACCACGACGATGGTCATTGCCACGCATCGCATGGCGATGCTGCAACTGGTGGAACGCGTGTTGGTGGTCGACAACGGCCAAGTGGTGCTGGATGGGCCTCGGGATGAGGTCATCGAGAAGCTGCGCGGCAAAGCTGTGGGGACTTCCAGATCCTCGCGAGCCAAGCCCGCGTACAAACTCTCGGTGGGGAACGTCAGGATGAGGACGCAGAATGACCACGTTACCCAGGGTAGCGAAAGCGCGGATGGCAGCGAAGTGCCGGAGGAGGGGAGGGCATGAGCGCATGGAAGGCAGATGAAGTGTCAGGTAGCGACGAGGTCCGCGCTACGGGTTCCTCCAGGGTGGTGCTATGGATCAGTGGCTTCCTGTTGCTGTTTCTGGTCTGGGCGTGGTGGTTTGAAATCGACGAAGTCTCCAGTGGTACGGGCAAGGTGATCCCGATCTCGCGCGAGCAGATGATTCAGTCACTGGAAGGTGGCATCTTGGCTGAGTTGAACGTTGCCGAGGGCGACATTGTCGAGAAAGACCAGGTGCTGGCGCAGCTGGATCCTACCCGCGGCGAATCTAGCGTCGAGGAAACTGCGGCGAAGTACCGCGCTGCTTTGGCGAGTTCGGTCCGTTTGCAGGCAGAAGTGGAGGGTGCCGCTGTCTTGCACTTTCCTGAAGAGCTAGTCTCTGCGCACCCGGAGTTGATCACCAGCGAAAGCGCATTGTTCAGGTCGAGGCGTGCGAGCGTGGCCGAGTCGCTTGGGGGGCTACAACGTTCGTTGGACCTGGTGAGCCGAGAACTTCACATCACCGAGTCGTTGCTGGCAACCGGTGCAGCCAGCAGTGTGGAGTTGCTGCGCTTACAGCGGCAGAGCTCAGAGCTGCGTTTGAAGATTGCCGAGGTGCGCTCGGAATATATGGTGCGCAGCCGCGAGGAACTAGCGAAGGCGAATGCAGAGGTTGAGTCGTTGTCCTCGGTGGTCCGCGGACGTGCTGATTCGTTGACGCGACTGACGCTGCGTTCTCCGGTACGCGGCGTGGTGAAGGATGTCGAGGTCACTACCATTGGTGGCGTGGTGCCGCCAAATGGACAGGCGATGGTGATCGTACCGTTGGGTGATCAATTGTTGGTTGAAACCAAGGTCTCACCGCGCGACATTGCTTTCATACATCCCGGACAGGAGGCCTTGGTGAAGATCACCGCCTACGACTATGCCATCTACGGCGGGCTCTCCGGCAAGGTTGTCACCATTTCGCCAGATACCATCCGCGATGAGGTCAAACCCGAGGTCGTTTACTACCGGGTGTTCATCCGGACTGACAGCGATGCGCTGCGAAACAAAGCAGGGAAAGAGTTTCCGATCGTGCCTGGCATGATAGCCACGGCCGATATTCGCACCGGCAGCAAGACCATATGGCAGTACCTTGTTAAACCGCTGAATCGTGCTGGAGAGGCGCTGCGTGAGCGTTGACCGCGCAACCACCGCTGATGGTAGTCATGCCTGAGAACGACACGGTGGGCATATGAGCGAAGTGCCCAGGGCGTCCATATATCTATCAGGGTATCTGGACGTCAGAGAGCTGTTGCCGCCAGCCGTGCGCAGATAGTTGTATCAACTTACCGGTCATCCTTGAATGCCATCTGAAAAGCTGCGCCGTTTGGCTGAACTAATCGACGGTTTCGAGAGAGACCTCCCGCTTCTGTCTTCATACCAGCGGCATGACCGGCTCACCGCCATATTGCGATTCACCTTGCGTCTTGGGGGAGTTGGTGATGCCCGTGTTGAATACGAGATTGATCGCCTTCTGCTGCGCGCCTGCAATGCTGCGTTGTCGTCCAAGAATTCAGGCTCTATCGTCGTGTAGATGGCTAGAATATGCAGGATGATGCAACGCTTGTGTTGCCCAGATAATCTGGGTGTTGAGTAGACCTATTTACTCCCTCGGAGGAACGGCGGGCGCCCAGGCGCCGGCTGACTGTTACATTTTCGAAGTGGGAATGTGCGAGCTGATGATGAATACGATTGCGTCAAGGAGGCACAAAAGTGGATGACAAGGTCGCGACGACACTGGCGAGTCAGCAGGTCAAGGGATTTGGCTCATGGCGTCATGTGGTGGGGTGGTTGCGCAGCGTGCCGATTGCCGACGCGGTCGATCGCAGAAATGCAGCAATGCTTCAGCTCATATCATTTCTGTTGGCGGCATTGCCTGCGGGAGCTTGGTGCTATCGGGCTTTTCTGGTGGATATTCCATGGAGGTCGGGCGAGATCGCCAGCATGGCGCTGTCCTTGTCCGTGAGTTTCATTTCCGCGATGAGCTTTGTGCTTGTTCGCAAGGGAAAATTCAAGGTCGCCTCATATGCTTTGTTGTGTGTTTTCGTTGCGACGATCATCCCTGCGTACTTGATCTCAGGCTTTGGCGCGCAGCGCTTTGAACAACCGGTGTTGGCAATCTGGATGGCGATTGCCGCGTTGGTTGTTGGGCGGGCGGCGTTATGGACCATGTTCTTCAGTATTGCGGTCGCATTCGCATTGGGCATAGGCGTCGACATCGGGAAGCAGGGCAGCGCGGTCGAGCTAGCCGGCGATGCGGCCTTCAGTACCGCTATGTTCCTAATGATCTCGGTGGTGCTGGATCGGAGCTCAGTCGCTCTTCGCGAAAGCCTCCGCGAGGCGAAGGCGCGCGGAGAAGCATTGGTTATTTCCAATCAGCGGCTGACCGAGGAGATGGCAGAGCGAGAGCGCACGTTCACTCAACTGATTCAAGCTCAGAAAATGGAAGCGATCGGAAGGCTTGCCAGTGGTGTTGCGCATGACTTTGGGAATGTTCTAGCAGTAGCCAGTGGCTACGTGCATATCGGACTGCATTCCGGGAATGAAGCGAAGATGCAGGAATCCCTGATGGGCGTGGATCTGGCAGTGAAGCGTGCAACATTACTGAATCGTCGGCTGATGTCGTTGGTCCGGCAGGAGGAAGGAGCGGAAGAATGGTTCGACGTCGGAAAAGCATTGAAGGCGTTGTTGCCGATGATTCGGCAATTGATGGGAGCCGGGGTGAAGATCGAAGCGGCAGTGGATGAGGGGCTCCCGGCCGTTTTATTCGATCGGTTGCAGTTCGATCTGATGATTCTGAATGTCGCCGCCAACGCAGACCATGCGATGCCTGATGGCGGCGAGTTCTTCCTTCGAGCGTACATGGAGGACAATCGGTTGGTACTGGGATTGGCAGACTCTGGAGAGGGCATGGAAGTCGAGGTGCTGGCACAAGCGTTCGATCCGTTCTTCACCACCAAGCCGTATGGAGAAGGGAGTGGGCTTGGTCTTTCTGTCGTTCGAGATCTTGTCGAGCGGGCTGGTGGTAGCGTAAACGCAGAAAGTCGGTTGGGCATTGGGACAACGATTTTCGTCCGCTTTCCTGACTACCTGCTGGAGCCGAATCAGGCCTGACATCGTTCCAGCAGTGATTTCCAGATTCGAGCGAGTGAGGGGGCGCCACGGCGAGGCAAACGTGTGCGCAGCAGGTGATTTGGGATTATCTGAGCAATGGTCAGGGGCTGCTGTCTGGATGCCATTCGGTCGGTTCTCCTATCTGGTCTGGCGGCAACGGCGGCTTTACTGCTAGGTGGATGGCATCGGATTCTTCGGCGCCTGTGCGCCAGGTCAGAAAGCTGCGATGGATATTGCTCTGGACAGAGAGGGAGGGGGTAAGCTTTGGGGCGGCGGCTCACCACCGCCGATGTTCTCTCGATGTTGAGGGGGCAAACGTTTGCGCTGCGGGCCTGATCCACCCCAATTCCCGGAACTGTTAGTAGAGCAATATCCGCATCACCGGTTCGGGACGTCATCAACGATTGAGGCGGCGGTTTTGGCGTTCGACCAGTATTTTGAGTCTACGACCGATGCCTAACAGTTCATTCAAGCCGACGCCGCTTCGCGAGTCGGCTTAATTCCGGAGTTAGGCCCCTTGGGAAGAACCACCGAAATTTCAACAAACCGTAGACGGCTCCTCGCCAGCGAAGCTGCAGTCTGTGTCTGCTGTTTCCAAGATTTCGCACCGAGCTCCATTGTTGAGTGGTGTGACGAGGAAGATAAGACCGCAGTCTGTCCACACTGCGGGGTAGATGCGATCGTTGGTTTCGATGGACTAGTTGACCGCGTCTGGCTAAAGGCTGCTCATCGTCGAGATTTCGGCTAGCATGGCCCTAGCAGTTCATTCAAGTCGAACCCGCTTTGCGGGACGGCTTAGTTCCGGAGTTAGGCACCACATCATGGCCAGGAAGTCCGTCCAAGAGCTCCTAGATGACGTTCGTCTGCTTGGCGACGAGCAACTTTCATTGGTTGAGTTTGTTCGCAAGCTTGTCAAAGTGACCATTCCGTCTGTGACCGAAGAAGTGAAGTACGGTGGCATCCTCTTCGCTTCAGGCGTGCAATTCTGTGGCGTGTTTGCCTACAAGCAACATGTGTCGGTTGAGTTTGGTTGCGGCGCCAAGATTCCAAATACTCTCGGCCATCTGGAGGGCGGTGGCAAAGGCCGACGACATATTAAGCTGCGCTCGGTACAAGACATTGAGGCTAAGGAGCTGGTCCGCTACCTTCCGCTGGCGTTGGAGGCCGCGAAGAGTGGTGTCTAACAATTCACTCAAGCCGAAGCTGCTTCGCGGCTCGGCTTAATTCCGGCGTTGAACGTCTGCTGTTGGCCGAGAGCGGACATTGACTGCGGGATACGGGAGCAAGGAACGCCTCGTTCCTTACTCAATATTCAATGAACAAGAGAGTTCCCTATAGGCCTGGGCCTGGTCACTGAGCTGCCTTGCCTTAGCCTCGAACGTCTCAACCGCATCCGAGCCGGCTGCAAATCGCACTGGAGGTTCCTCAAGCTCTACCAGCTGAACCAATGTACCTGCGAGTTTTGCCGGGTCGCCGCCTTGCTTGCCGTCCATTCCCGTCCACGCCTCGATGGTCTGACGCGTGCGCTCACCGTAGTCGCTTATGGACAGCTCAGCATAGTCTGTGGAGCTTTCGCTGAGAAGTTCTGTCCTAAAGAACCCGGGCTCTACGAGCATCGTGCGAATGCCGAATGGCTGGACCTCAAGGGCCAGCGATTCCATCCAGCCCTCTACGCCGAACTTCGCGGCAGCGTATGCGCTGCAGAACGCCTGTCCTATGATGCCCGCGGTCGAGGAAATGGTCAGCACCAGTCCCGCACGTGCCTCACGCATTAGTGGCAGCGCGGCACGGGTGACATTCATGGGTCCGAACAGCAGCGTTTCTATCTGGTCGCGGATCTGGTCGGGGCTCAACTCTTCGAAGAACCCGGCTCGGAAGTTGCCAGCGTTGTTAACCAGTACGTCCAGCCGCCCGAACGCTTCGATAGTGGCCCGCATTGCTGCCTCGGCCTGCTCGGGTTGCGTCACGTCTAACTCCACCACACGAAGGTTCGCATGCTGACCTAGTTGTGCAGCGGCCCTGTCCACGTTCCGTGCCGTCGCCACTACTAAGTGTCCCTTCGCGAGAGCAGCCTTGACGATTTCAACGCCCAAGCCTCGCCCGGCACCGGTGATCAGCCATACCTGTTGCTTGCTCATTGCCTTCGATCCTCTTGAACTGTTTGGGTAACGCTTAGCTAATCCGCAATCGACGAACGTCCTGTTGTGGTGGTGCACCGAACAGCCGGCTGTACTCGCGACTGAACTGCGAAGGGCTTTCGTAGCCGACGCGCAGGCCGGCCACGCTGGCATCCACGTGCTCGTTGAGCATGATCTGCCGGGCCTCCTGCAGACGTAGCTGCTTCTGGTACTGCAGGGGACTCATGCCGGCCACGTCGCGGAAATGCTGTCGGAAGGTTGTTGCGCTCATGGCGGCGGAAGCTGCCAGCTCGTCAACGCGCAGCGTGCGATGGAAGTTCAGCTTGAGCCACGCCATGACCTTGGCGATCTGCTGCCCTGGGGTGCCGACCGTGACAACGTTGCGAAGATGGTTGCCGTGAGCGCTTGCAAGCAGCCTAACGGTGATCTCTCGCCGTATGAGAGGGGCTAGTGCGTCCGCAACATGCTCTTCCGACGGCAGCCTAACCAGCCGTGCCAGTGCATCTACCAACGGCGCATCCAAAGGCTCCAGCGAGATGGGCTTGTATGCAAATCCCTTCGGTACCGGTGGCAGGTCCATGCGTGCCGCTTCATCGATGACCGTTTCCGGATCGAGGGTAAGCAGCATTCCCAAGAATGGACTGTCCCGGCTGGCGTCCACAACGTGGGAAGCCACTGCGAGATCCACGGTCGTGAGCAGCGACATGCCAGGTGAAAAGTCATACACCTCGTCGCCGAGCAGGACCTGTTTGCGACCCTGCAGCGTGAGCCCCAGTCCGAGGCCGTAGATGCACGGCATCGGGGCACCGACCGAGCTCCGGCGGTGGACGCTCAGCCCGCGAATACGAGTGGGAAAGTCGCCATCGCATTGGGCAATTCCGGCAACCGCTTCCACAAGCGCTCCGGGCGAGGCGCTCCAAGGCTTTATTGCTGATTTCAAGGGAATTCAACATTGTTTGAGTGCTCGGTGAGCATCCTGCCTACGGGGGCGGACGTCAACGTCGTAACGGCAGCCGCGTTGGATCGTGCAATCAATCCGTCAGTCCATGCAACCTTCTGGCCCAGGGTGCTACCTACACTGACCGCCACACACCACGAGCGGTTGGCACCATGAGTTCGTTGTTCTCCTCCTTCCACCTGAAGACGATCCGGCTCCGCAACAGGATTGTGGTCTCGCCCATGTGCCAATACATGGCGCGCGACGGTCACCTCACCGACTGGCACCGGACCCACTATTCAGGAATCGCCCGGGGCGGCGCCGGGCTTGTAGTTGTCGAGGCGACAGCCGTATCCGCGAGGGGCCGCATTACGCCAGGGGATGCGGGGCTTTGGAATGACTCACAGGTGGCCGGCTTTGCCGAGGTCGCACGCTCCATCAAGGCTGCCGGGGCGGTAGCGGGCATCCAGATCGGACATGCCGGCAGAAAGGCCAGTTGCACCGCACCGTGGGAGGGTGGGCACCCGATTGCGCCAGACGATCCCCAGGGCTGGCAACCGGAGGCCCCCAGCGCCGTGCCTTACATGGCAGGCGAGCCGCATATGCCCTTGGAGATGAGCACGGCGGACATCCGGCGTGTGCAGGACGACTTCGCGGCCGCCGCCGGACGCGCCGCAGAGGCCGGCTTCGAGTGGCTTGAGCTCCACTTCGCGCATGGCTTCCTCGCGCAGACCTTCCTTTCGAGCAAATCGAACCTGCGAACCGACGAGTACGGCGGCTCACTGGAGAATCGTGCCCGGTTCCTGTTGGAGGTTGTTGACGCCGTAAGACGTGTATGGCCGAGCTCGCTGCCCCTAACAGTGCGGCTGGGTGTAGTCGAGTTTGATGAACACGCCGAGGACTCATTTGGGGATTCGGTCACCTTACTGCGCTGGCTGAAGCAATGCGGTCTGGACCTGGTCGATGTCGGCTTGGCCGGCACCACGCCTGATGAGAAGACCCCTTGGGGTCGGAACTTCATGGTGCCGTGGGCATCCCGCGTTAAGAGCGAGGTCGGGCTACCTGTAGCGACCAGTTGGATGATCACCGATCCGACCGAAGCCGACGCCTACGTCCGGGAGGGAAAGCTGGACCTAGTGATGTTCGCCCGCACCTTACTGGCCAATCCGCATTGGCCCTACGAGGCGGCGTCGGCGCTCGACCTCAAAGAGCCGCAGGAGGTGCTGCCCACCCCCTACGCGTACTGGCTGAAGAACTGGTCCAGGTAATGCACCCATGAAGACTCCACCACTCCATCCAGATGACCCCGCGTATGAGCCGCTCCCCGAGCGCCGACGCCTCTTGAGGACAGGAGCAGCGCTGATAGGCACCGCTCTGTTCGGACCGGTACTGGCCAGGTCCGCTGCAGCCAACCCTGATCCTGCTGGCAATGTCGGCATGGCCAGACCACCAAGCCACGGCGACAAAGCTCTGATCATCAATGCTCATCAACCGCATCCCGGCATCAGCGAGGGCCGGCTGAATCGGACCATGGCTGCTCTGATCGGTACGGAGCTCGCATCAAAGGGATTTGAGGTCAGGACCACCGTGATTGATTCGGGCTACGACACTCAGGAGGAGGTGGACAAGCATCTCTGGGCCGACTTGATTGTCACGCAGTCGCCCGTCTTCTGGTTCGGCAACCCATGGATCTACAAGAAATATGTGGACGACGTTTTTACCGCGGGCCTCGTTCAAGGCAGTTTTCTCGCTGGAGACGGACGCTCCGCTGCAGACCCATCTGCTCAGTACGGGTCCGGCGGGAAGATGAAAGGCAAGCGGTACTTTCTCTCGCTGACCATGAACTCACCGAAAGCTGCGTTCGATGATCCTGCCCAAGCACTCCACCAAGGACGATCGTTGGACGAAGTATTCGCCGCGAACACGGCGAACTATCGCTTCTGCGGCGCAACTGTACTGCCTGCCTTTGCTTGCTACGACGTCGTCAGCTCGCCCCAGGTCGAGAGCGACATGAAGCGGCTGAAACTGCATCTTGGGCAGCACGTGGGATGACGAAAACTTTGGTACGCAACGACATCCGCCTCTGAATCCAATGGAACAGCAATGAACCCAATCTACGATTTCTCGGGAGCCGTCGTACTTATCACCGGTGCCAGCTCAGGGCTCGGCTTCGCCACGGCAAAGGCCTTCGCAGAGGCTGGCGCGACAGTGATCCTATCCTCGGAAGACGAGCCATCCCTGATCGCTGCCACCAATGATCTGCGTAAATCAGGCCACAATGTGGACGCACTTCAATGTGACGTCGCAGATGAAGGGCAAGTGGCAGCCCTTGTTGGCAGGATTGTTGCGGACCATGGAAAACTCGATATTGCGTTCAACAACGCCGGGATCAATGGTCCGCACGAGGCCTTCACAGCCACATCCGCTGAAGCCTTCGACGAAGTCACAAATGTGAATCTGCGCGGCGTTTGGGCATGCATGAAGCACGAGCTGCTGCAGATGGAGCGTCAGGGAAGTGGCGTGATCGTAAACTGCTCATCGCTTGGCGGATTGGTCGGCCAGTCTCGCCGAGCCGCATATCACGGCACCAAGCACGCAGTGCTTGGCCTGACAAAGAGTGCTGGCGTGGAGTACGCGCACAGGGGAATCCGAGTTAATGCGGTGTGCCCTGGTGTATTCGATACGCCCATGCTGGCGAGGATGCAGCAGAGCAACCCAGGAGAGCTAGACGCCGTTATCGATGCCCAGCCCATCCATAGGCTGGGACGGCCAGAGGAACTGGCCGCAGCGGTACTTTGGCTTAGTAGTGCTGCTTCGAGCTTTGTTATCGGCGCGGGAATCTCGGTGGACGGCGGCTTCACAGCACAGTAGTTCGCGCAGGCGCGAGATGTACTAACGATGCGAGCCCCCCCCTTGGAAGGATATGAACATGAGCGAGAAGACGGAAAGCGGCGCGGATGATCAGGCAGGCGGCAAGGTTAGCGGTCGCCGGGAGTTCATCAAACGTACCGCACTGATGGGCGCAGCGCTGTCGGCTGGCTCCCTCTTTGGCCTCGGTACTGCCTCGGCCGGCAACTCAGTAAAAACCTCAATCACAGGAGTCATCCCAATGAAGAAACGCCAGCTTGGAACGCTTGAGGTGTCGGAGATCGGCGCCGGCTGCATGAACATGACGGGCAACTACAACGTGCCGATGCCCAAGGCGGAGGGGATCAAAACGCTTCGCACCGCATTCGAAAACGGTGTGACCTTCTTCGATACGGCGGAAGTGTACGGACCGTACATCAACGAAGAGCTGGTCGGTGAGGCCCTTCAGCCCATCCGCGACAAGGTGAAGATCGCAACCAAATTCGGATTTGCCATTGACGGCACGATCGCCCTCAACAGCAGGCCTGAGCACATCCGCAAGGTGGTTGAGGAATCGCTCAAGCGACTTCGAACCGATCGGATCGACTTGTATTACCAACACCGCATTGATCCGAACGTTCCGGTGGAAGAGGTGGCTGGCGCGGTCAAGGAACTTATTGCCCAAGGCAAGGTGCTGAACTTCGGCCTGTCCGAAGCGAGCGCGGCCTCCATCCGCCGCGCGCATGCAGTGCAGCCGGTTTCTGCCGTGCAGACTGAGTATTCGCTCTGGACCCGCAACGTCGAGCTCAACGGTGTGCTGGATACGTGCAATGAGCTGGGCATCGGCCTCGTACCTTGGGCACCGCTCGGAGAGGCCTTCCTCACGGGAAAAATCGACACGTCAACCACGTTTGATGAGAAGGCAGACTTCCGGGCGGGCTTCCCGAGGTTCTCCAAGGAGTTCCTGCCGCTCAACATGCCAATCATTGAGTGGATCAAGCAGTACGCAGCAAAGAAAGGAGTTACGCCTTCCCAAGTCTCCCTAGCATGGTTGCTAGCGAAGGGACCCAACATCGTTCCCATCCCCGGCACCCGTAGCGTCGACCATCTGCTGGAGAACCTTGGGGCAAACGGCCTTCGGTTGAGCCAAGCGGATGTCCAAGAAATCGACACGTCGCTGTCCAAGTTCCCAGTATTCGGTGACCGTATGGGTGAAGCCCATATGAGCCAGATCGACTACTCGATCTGACTTACTCTAGGCGGCTCTAGGCATGCCTGCGCCGCCTAATCCATTGAGCTAGATGAATATCTGGACGGAGGTGAGGAAGTGAAGGTTTACAGGGTCAACGATTTCATAGGTGTAGCCGGTTTGACCCGCGTCGAGGAGCCATTACCCCGCCCGCAGCGAGGAGAGGTCCTCGTCAAGGTGCATGCGGTGTCGCTGAATTTTCGCGATATAGCAATGATGCGAAATGAGTATCCTGTACCGCATGAGCACGGACTCATCCCGACCAGCGATGCGGCCGGCGTGATTGTCGAGATCGGCGAAGGTGTAGACAGGTTCATTCAAGGCGACCGGGTCATGGGAGTCTTTCACCCGGGCTGGTACGGCGGCCGCATGCCGGTGGATGTCAATCGGCGGGCCTACGGGGCGCTTTCGGACGGCTGGTTGGTAGAGTACAAGGTTGTCAGCCAAGAGGATCTGGTTGCGGTCCCTCCTCAACTTACCCTTGAAGAGGCATCTACGCTCCCCTGCGCCGCCTTGACTGCCTGGAGTGCGCTCAAGCTTGGCAGGTCCGTCGGACCTGGCCAGACCGTGTTGACGCAAGGCACCGGAGGCGTCTCCCTCTTTGCACTGCAGCTCGCGAAGCTGCTGGGTGCCAAAGTGATCGCCACTACATCCAGCGCTACGAAAGCGGGTCTGCTTAAGTCTCTGGGGGCCGACGAAGTCGTCAACTACTTGGAAGACCGAAACTGGGGTGTTGCGATCAGGCGTCTGACCGACGGGGCGGGCGTTGATCGGGTTATCGAGGTTGGCGGTCCGGGTACGCTGTCAGAAAGTCTCAAGGCAGTGCGTCCAGGCGGCGAGATTTCGGGCATCGGCTTCTTGAGTGGCGATCAAAGGTCGGTAGACTTCTATGAGCTATTCGGTAGCGGAGCGAACTTCCGCCATATTTCCGTCGGGAGCCGAGAGGGGCTCACAGACCTTGCTCAAGCCATTGCGGGGTCGCGCCTGAGACCAATCATTCATGAGGCTTTTGATTTCAGCAAGACTACCGATGCGTTCTCCCACGTTGACAAAGGTTCTCATGTAGGGAAGGTCGTGATCCGAGTCGCGACAAACTAAGCAGCATGTCCGCTTTTGGCCGACAGCGGACGTTAACTGTGACTTTGGATTTTTTGCTCGTAAACCTTCAGGAATGCTGGGAGGTCTCCGGGCAGACGACAGATCCATGTAGCTCTGCCTCTTAGGGTGAGAGGTAGAGCTCCAAGCAGGAGGTGCATGGCTATGTGGGGTTTCGTCGACAAATGACGCTGCTGTCCGAATAAGTCCAACAGCATCCAATCAAAAAAGGGGTACAAATGGGGGTATTTTTAATGTGAATTTAATATTTAGTGCTTTTAAAGCATATGGTTGTATCGACTATTCGGGTCAGATAAGCGCACCATCGCCTGATTCCATGGCGTCCAGGCAAGTCCAGAATTCATATCAGGCCCGCAGAGATGCGGGCTTTTTGTGCGCTTTGGTCCGGGCTTGTCCACGTACATCCAGCGGCGTTGGGGGTACAAGTGGGATGTCGCCTATCCGTAAACTTGATCCAGGTATTTCTCGCGGTCTCCGGGCCAGCTAGCCCCAAGGAGACCACTGATGCGCAGGGGCAAGTTCACCGGGAGCAGGTCGTTGCGACGTTAAGCAGGTTGAGGCTGGAAGGCAGATCAAGGATATCTGCCATGAGCTGGGAGTTTCCAATGCGACTTACTACGTGTGGAAATCCAAGTGCGGCGGCATGGATGCTTTGGAGCGACTAGCTGCGGCAATACTGTTGGAGGCGATGCAGGCTCCCTTGAGCTTTCTGCCAAGCCAAACAAAACCAGCAACGCGATTTTCCAGGAGTGTGAGCGATGACAAAGCGGAAAAGTTGGGCGCCATGGTCTCCTCCGCCCACTGCCCGGTCTAAATGCTGCGCGTTCGCAGCCTGCATTCTGCTGATAGCGCCTGCCTCATCGACGGCGGCGGTGGAGCAGGCATCATCGAAGCAATGCGCCAATCCAGCCTTTGTTTTCGAAACGTTTCGTACAGATGAGTTGCCCTCAACTGTGAAAAGCAGTTTGCGCGTTGTGAGTGACTACGTTGCGTCAGTATCGGCATCGGAGATATCGAGCTCATGCGGCCAGTATCTGACCAGCTTTCGAGGCTCCACCTATGGATTCTCGACAGGCGTGGTGATCGGGCCGAACCGTGCTTCTACTGGCCTTGAAGCCAGAAGGGTAGAAGTCCCGCATGGACGAACATTTCCAAGAATCGAAGATAGACGCATCTATTTCAGCGAAAATAGAATCGCTTCTGCACGCGATGGCAGATCGGTCGACCTTGTTTTGTCGAGCAGCGATGGCCATTCCGAAGTCTCCATCGTTACCACCGCAAGCTTGGGTGCTGTCAACCGGTTGGTGCTACTGAACTCTGACACTACCATCCGATCTGTCGACTGGATTGGCTCAGTGCATGGCGACCAAGGCGTTCTCTATGTCCTTGAGGAAGGCAGCGGACTCGTTGGTCATATGTATGTTCTCAAGGTCGAAGCCGCGCTTGGAGAGGCCAAGCCTTAGCCGGACGTGATCCGCGTGACCATCTCCCAGCTTTCTGAGCCATTCAAAAGTAGAGAAATCCGGCGAAACCGACCCCGGGCAGAGAGGTGGTTTGGCCATGGCGAAGTCGTAGTCCACCGAAGCGCCGATCTCGTTTGCTCTGCGTCGGCGAGAATGCACTACGTCGCTCTACGAGACGTGCCGGAGGTGGGAATTCACGAAGCCACATTTCAGCAGCTGCGAGAGCGAGTGCCTGGGCTGTCTGAATCCAAGAAACATCATTGCCATAGGGCGTAGCGCAGTGCTGGCTCGGGCAGTGTTTTTTTCAGCTAGCTCCCCGCGATGACTTGAGCATGGCATCGAACGTTTGCGTCGAATGTCGCCGTGCTGCAACGAAGATTCAGGTTTCGTTTTGTTTGTCACTCGCGCTCTTACGATAATGTGACGAGTGTCCCGTTTTTAACATTTAATGGGTACAGCACATATATGATGCAGCGGCGGCCAAATCGGTACGCGTAGCCTCTGGGGGAGGGGTCTTGAGAATTTTGTCTGTTTTCGGCACTCGTCCTGAAGCGATCAAGATGGGGCCATTGGTGGGGGCTTTGGCGAAAGCACCCGGTATCGAGTCGATCGTGGCTACCACTGGTCAGCATCGCGCGATGCTGGATCAGGTGTTGGGGTTGTTCCGGATAACGCCGGATCATGATCTCGATGTAATGGTTGGCAATCAGACCTTGAACGGACTGTGTGCACGCCTGTTCGAGCGTCTGGATGAGCTCTATGCACGCGTGCAGCCTGATCTGGTGCTGGTGCATGGCGATACCAGCACGGCGATGAGTGCGGCAATGGCCGCTTTCCATCGTCGTATCCGTATCGGTCATATCGAAGCTGGGCTGCGCACTGGCAACCTGCAACAGCCGTGGCCGGAAGAGCTCAATCGCCGCATCGTTGATCTGGTTGGTGATTATCTGTTTGCGCCGACGCCCGAGGCTGCGCGGAACCTTGCAGGTGAGCGTCCGTCTGGGCGGCTCATCGTGACCGGCAACACCGTGATTGATGCCTTGAAGCAGACCGTGGAACGCATTGATCGGGATGCCGAGCTGCGTGGGTCCATCGACGCCGGGTTGCCGTTGCGCGAGGGTCGCCGCCTGCTTTTGGTCACCGGCCATCGTCGTGAGAGTTTTGGCGGCGGTTTTGCCGAAATCTGCGCGGCGTTGGCTGCTTTGGCGCGCGAGCCAGACCTGGACATCATCTATCCGGTGCACCTCAATCCGAACGTGCAGGGGCCGGTGCATGCGCAGTTGGCGGGGCTGGAAAATGTCCATCTGCTGCCGCCGCAGGATTACCTCAGTTTCGTAAGGCTGATGCAACTTGCCGATGTGGTGCTGACAGATTCCGGCGGCGTCCAGGAAGAGGCGCCGGCATTGGGACGTCCGGTCCTGGTCATGCGCGATGTCACCGAACGCCCGGAGGCGGTGCAGGCGGGTGTGGTAAAGCTCGTTGGAACCTCTGCCACACGCATCATCGATGGTGTTCGCCAGGCGCTCGCGGCGCCGGCCAAGCCCGCCATATTCAATCCGCTTGCCAGCCCCTACGGCGATGGCAATGCGAGTGATCGCATCGTAGCGGCGCTGTTGGGGGCGCCGTATTCCGAGTTCATGCCACACCTGTCGTTGCAGGCAGCGCGGGCGAACGCACCACATCTTATCGAGCACGCCGAATGAGTAATCACGCATACCGAGCTGGAAATTTGAGTACGTCGTTGTCGTTGATAGCGCTTTCCATGGCCGTTTCTCTGCAGGCCTTCGCCGCCGATTCGGTCAGTGGTCAGTTCCGCGAGTGGGGCGCAAATACCGTTGTTTCGCGCAGCATGACGCTGCGGGATCTCGGTTTCACCGAGCCGGTGAGTCTGCGCGGGCAGGACAACCAGCGCGAACTCTATTTGCCGGTGCCGGCGGGTGTCGCCACCCGCAATGCGCAGCTGCAGTTGGATGCGCGCTATCTGCGCGGCCATCCGGGCCGCACTTCTAACCTGTTGAGCATCGACGATGATGCCGTAGCCGCACGTACCATCACCGACGCGCAGGGCGACCTGAGTCAGTTGATCGGCATTGATGGTTTTCCGCGCGCCACCGGCTTCGTGCGCTTCGGCATCGGCTGGTGGTCGGTGGTCTCGGACTACCAGTGCACGGACCAGAGCGCTCCGGCCAATGTGCTGCGGATTGGCCCCGACACGCGCTTCAGCTATGAATTTGATCGGCGTGCAATTGATACCGTTGCCAAAGCGTGGACCGCGTTGCCGCGGCAGGTGCGCTTGCTGGTGGATGGTCGCCAGCTGGATGCGGCCAGTTATGACACGGCATGGCGGGTTGGGGCGGTGCTCGAAGCAGCTGGCAAACGTGTGACCGTGCAGGCATTGCCCAAGGTCGGCGACACGCTGGACACCACCGGCTTGCAGATCCCGGCCAGCCTGTCGTCGGTTCCGGCTTATGCAGCGCTGTCTGCGGCGAGCGCGCAGCACCGTATTGCCAACGAAGCGGAAATCGGCGCGTTGCTGTCATTGGGCAAGGACGGTGTGCTGCCTGTTGACGTGGCCGTCGCCGGCCCGGCCTTGCAGAGCGCGGTCAAGCGCGCGCTGGATGCGCTGGGCAGCCAGGTGGCTGCAACGGATGCCGATGGCGCAGCCGCATTCAATGCGTGGCGCAAGGACAGCATGGCGACGCTGGAAGCCGCCATGCCAGGCAACGGCGTGGTTGCCGGCGTGGTCGCCGGCCAGCCAGTGCTGGCGGTCGGTACCGGTGCTGCGGCCGAGGTGGCGGGGCTGTTCAGCGCGCAGTGGCGCGCCTATGCATTGGGGCAGAACCTTCAGGTTGCCAAGGCACAGCAGCTGATGACCGACAAGGGTGTGGTGTTGCTGGATCGCCTGGGTGCGTTCTCCGGCACCCAGGACATCATTGCGCGCAGTGATCGCACTGCCAATGCCGATCTCGGCCTGTTGTCGGGCGAGGGTCGCTTGCCGAAGGAAGTGGTCATTGACGTATCAGCCGCGCCCAATGCCAGCGGCGAAGGCGCGGTTGCGTCGATCTTCTTCAACGATTACCTGCTGGGTGCCAAGGTGTTGAACACCGACGGCAAGCCGCAGCGTATCCGTGCAAACGTGCCGCTTTACGCGATTACGGCGCGCAACCAGGTGCGTGTTTCTTTCCTGCGGCAGCCGGCGCGCCCGTATTGCCACGACCCGGCGACGGCGTATCCCGTGACGGTGCTGCCCAGCAGCCATATCGTGCTGGCCGAGCGCGGTACCGCACCGGATTTCGTCGGTGCGGCTGCTCATCTTTCCGGTGCGCACAAGGTGTTGGTGCCTGCGGCGTGGTTGCAGAATGCGCCTGCGACGCTGCAGACCGTCATCCGCGTCAGCAGCGCGGTTGGGGCCTCGGTGGAACGCGCAACGATGGAAGTGGTGAAGGAAAAGAGCGCTCCGGCCCAGAGCCAGGCGTATCTGGCGTTCAACGTGTCACCGCAGGGCAGCACCAGCGCGGCCGCAGTTGAGGGCGGTCATCTGCGCATCACCGGCAAGGACCAGGACACGGTGCTGGATCTGGCAGGTCTGGATCGTTCCGCGCTGGTGGAAGTGACCGGTGATGGCGCCAATACCGGCGTCATCTATCGCGAGCTGGGCAACGGCATTGCAAGCATCGCCGAGCCGTTCCGACTGGTGCGTGGCTCGGTGGCGCTGCTGGATGGTCGCGGGCTTGTACAGGACTTCGATCGCGAAGATCCCGAAGGGCTGCGTATTGCCGTGGATGGCAATCCGCAGCCGGTGTGGCAGCGGCATATGGTGCTGTTGCTGGTGCTGGTGGGAGTGATCGTGTTGATGCTGTTGGCCGCACGCATTGCGCAGATCCGCCGCCGTCGCAAGGCCGACGGTGCGCACTGATCGGTCATGAGCTCCGTTCTCTGGAACATTCATCTGGCCAACTACCACGCAGCCCTTGAAACGGCTGCGGTGGTACTGGCTGTGCTGATCCTGCTGTCGAGCCTGGATGATCTGTTCATCGACGCCTGGTACTGGACGCGGCATCTATGGCGCAGGCTGACGGTACTGAAGCGCACTTCCTATCGGCCGCTGTCGGTCGATGCGCTGATGGAACGCCCGCAGCAGCCCATCGCGATCATGGTGCCAGCCTGGGCCGAGTACGACGTCATCGCACAGATGGTGGCGAACATGATCGACGTGCTCGACTACCAGGAATACGTGATCTTTGTCGGCACCTATCCCAACGACACGCAGACCATTGCCGAAGTGGAGCGCATGCGTCGACGTTACCGTCGACTGCAGCGGGTGGAGGTGCCACACCCCGGACCAACCAACAAGGCCGACTGCCTGAACTGGCTGGTGCTGTCGATCTTCGAGTACGAAAAGCGCAATGACATCGAGTTTGCTGGCGTGGTGTTGCACGACAGTGAGGACGTGCTGCATCCGTGGGAGCTGCGTTTCTATAACTACCTGCTGCCGCGCAAGGACATGATCCAGTTGCCGGTGACCTCGCTGGACCGGGAATGGTACGAGCTGGTCGCTGGCACTTACATGGACGAGTTCGCCGAATGGCATGCCAAGGATCTGGTGGTACGCGAAAGCCTGTCCGGCACCGTGCCGTCGGCGGGCGTCGGCACCTGCTTCTCGCGCCGCGCATTGCTGGCGCTGAGCGAAGAAACAAACAACCAACCCTTCAACACCGACAGCCTCACCGAGGACTATGACATTGGCGCTCGGCTTGGGCGGATGGGCATGCAATCGATCTTTGCCCGCTTCCCGGTGGAGTTCCGCGTGCGGCGTCCATCGTCATGGTTTGGTTGGGGCGGCGCACGCGAGCGCACGGTGAAAATGGCCTTGTGCGTGCGCGAGTATTTTCCCGACAACTTCCGCGCCGCGTACCGACAGAAGGCGCGCTGGGTGCTGGGTATCGGCATGCAGAGCTGGGAAACGCTGGGCTGGGGCGGCAGCCTGGCCAACCGTTATCTGTTGCTGCGTGATCGCAAGGGCATCATCACCTCGTTCGTCAGCATTCTGGCCTACGTGTTGTTTGCGCAGCTGCTGTTGTTCTGGTTGTTGAAAGTGACCGGCGTGTGGACGATGGAATTCCCCACGGTGTTCCAGGCCGGCTCATGGCCGATGCGCATTGCCTTGTTCACCACTGCTGCGCTGGGCATGCGCGTGCTGCAACGCATGTATTTCGTCAATCGCCTGTATGGCTGGGAACATGCACTGATGTCGGTGCCACGCATGATCGTGGGCAATGTCATCAACTGCGCGGCCACTGCGCGCGCCTGGCGCTTGTTTGCCGGCTACCTGCTGCTCGGCAAGCAGCTGGTCTGGGACAAGACCATGCATGATTTCCCCAGCAACTCCCAGCTGGTGCAGACGCGTCGGCGTCTGGGCGAACTGTTGGGCGTGTGGCAGGCGGTGGAGCCGGCACGCTTGCAACAGGCGCTTGATGAACAGCAGGACGGACGACAACAGCCGTTGGGTCGAATCCTGGTATCGCAGGGGTGGCTCGATGACGAAACCCTGGCTGAAGCTATTTCCTTCCAGGAAGAATTGCCGCGCGCCAGCATCGACGTGGACTACCTCAAGCAAGGTTACTTCCCGCTGTCGGTGGATGCCTGCGTGCAGTGGCGGGTACTGCCGCTGCCCAGTGCCACCGCGGATGTACTGCGCTTGGCCGTTGCCAGCGCGCTGCCCGAAGCGACGCTGCAGATACTGGCGGAGCACGCCAAGGTTGAACAGGTCGAGCAGCTGATTGCCCGCGAAAGCGAGATCAACGCCGGCCTTCGGCTGATCTGCGGTTCGAACTATCGGATCGATGCGGTGCCCCTGCTGGGCGATCTGCTGGTGGAAATGAAGCTGATCTCGCGTGAGCACTTCCAGGCCGCGCTGGACGAGTACCGGCCACATCGCGATGGCCGCATCGGTGACTATCTTGTACGTCGGGGTGTGGCCAGCGAACAGGCCATCGCCACCGCGGTGGAAGAACAACAACGACGTGCAGATGGAGCACGTCTGCATCCGGATGTGTTCCTGGCATGAGCATGAAGTTGCTGAAACCCCTTGTTGCTTTCGTACTTGCCGGTGCCAGCGTGACTGCGCTGGCGCAGGAGTTGCCGTTGTCGGGTGCTGCGTATCGGGTGGCCGAGCAGGCGTATGCGGCGTATGCCCGCGGTGACTATGCGGAAGCCGCGCGGCAGGCCAGCGAAGCGGTGCGTCTGCGGCCGGACGTGCAGCGTCTGCGCGACCTGCTGGCGCAGTCGCAGGCACGGGCCTCAGGTCGTGGCGGCTCCAATGTCGCTCGCCCACCGGGCCGCACCACGGCGGCAGGCACATCGCGCCCGGCTGCCAGCCGGCAGGCCGCTACTGCAGCCACGGCGAAGCAGACACCGTTCGAGAAAGGCTATCCCTTGGCCACCGAGGCCTACGCCAGCTACTACCGCGGTGAGATGGCGCTGGCCGAGCAACAGGCCGAACAGGCCTTCCGCATTGATCCAACCCAGGGAACCTGGGCCATGTTGTGGGTGGATTCGCTGGAAGCACAGGGCAAGCCGGATGCCGCCTTGCAAGCGCTGCAGACAGCTGTGGATCTTGGCGCGAAGAACATCACCGACCTGGAGGCGCGCAAGCTACGCATCAAGCGTGCGCAGGCGGTGGCGCCGGCGCAGGCCGGTTATGCGGCGATGATGGCGTTTCGTCCTGCCGATGCTGTGGCACCGGCCCGCGAAGCAGTCGCATTGGCGCCGGAATCGGCCAGTCATCGGTTGCTGCTGATCAGCGCTTTGATGCTCAACGATGAACTGGAAGCTGCCGTGCAGGCCGCCACGGATGCACTGGTGCAGGACAGTGAAGACATCAATGCCTTGGTTTTGCGTGGCTACCTGTTGCAACGGCTGGGGCGTGATGCAGGCGCCAATGCCGACTTTGACCGTGCACTCGCACAGGATTGGCTGGACGAGCAGCAGCAACACAACATCCGCCTGTTGGCAGTGGATGCAGCCTTGGCCGCCGGCGACGCCGAGCGTGCCGGCATTTTGCTGGATCCGATGGATGCCAACGATGAGGCGGTGATCAGTCGCCGCGCCGCGTCGCGCAAGCGCTCTTTGGCGCGGGCATTGGATGCGACCCATTTCCCCGCGCCGCTGCAGGCCTGCCGTGACACGCCTTATGGCACCCAGTGCGAAATGCGGCCCGCCGACCAGACTCTGGATACACCGGCGGCCCGTGCCTATGCGGCCTATGGTCGCCAGCAATGGGCCGAGGCGATCAACCAGGCGCAGGCGGCCGTGCAGGCGAGCCCGGATGATCCGGCCATGCAGCGGCTGCTGACGTCGACGCTGGCAGCGGGCAATGCCGGCCAGCGGGCGCAGGCCGTACAGCGTTTGGATGATGGCCTGCAAAAGGAACCAGACAACGTCGACCTGCTGATGCAGCGCGCCAACCTGCACCAGCGTGCAGGCGAGGCCGCGCTTGGTCTGGCAGATCTTGAAGCGGCCGCCGCCACCGGCAAGGCGCCGCCGACGATTGGGCTTGATCAGGCCTACGCGCGCATTGGCATGGGCGAGCGCGGGCAGGCATCGCAGCAGATCCGGCAATCACTGGAAAGCTCCGAACGCGGTGAACTGACATTGACGCCAGAACAACGGCGCTATGCGCGCAATTCGTTGACTGAACTGGAACGGCGCTGGGGCATCACTGCCAGCGTCGGCTGGCGTGGTGCGCGGCAGACCACCGCCACGCTGGGTGGTGCGGCGCTGAGCACGCCAGGCGATGCGGCCTTCAGCTCGGTTGAAGCCTATTGGCGACCGATCGCCTACCAACCCAACGTTGAGCTCTACGCACGGCTCACCAATGTGCTGTACGACGGCGGCGGCAAGTACGAAGCCTTGCGCAACATCGACCCATGTACCGGTGAGGATCTGGGCGGGCTTGATGACACGCAGAATGGAATGACCACGCGCACCGCCACGGGATGGCCCAGCAGCATCGCTGCGCTGGGTGCACGCTTCCGGGTGCCGGGCACCGGGCTGGGCTATGGTATCGAGCGCCGCCAGTTCATTGGCTCTGCCAACCGCCATGGTGGGCTCTACGCGCAGACAGCAGCCGAGCAATGCCGTCTTTCCGCAACCGTCGGTCGCGGCGAAGGCGTGCAGGGGCGTTATCAGCTTGACGATGCCGCCGGTGGCTGGATGACCTATCTGTCCTACGGCTGGTACCACGGTGCTGCCAGCAGCCCGGATGACCGCAGCTGGCCGAACATGCAGCTGTATGCACAGGGCGGCTATGCATGGAGCAACAACGATGCGGATTTCCGGGTCGGCCGCATGGACGTCAACGGTGTGCAGGTGGAAGAAGTGCGTTCCAGCGGGCAGCTCAAGCGCAGCCAGCTGTTTGCTTCCAGTGAGTTCCGCTTTGGCTGGAGTTATCGCCCGCGTACGGCCAGCGACAACTGGACCCTGAACCCGTTTGCGGTAGTGGGTGCTGACTGGTACCGGCAGCGTGATCGGGCACAAGGCGTGGTTTATCCGAATGGATCACGGCAGAGCTTCCGCCTGGCTGCCGAAGATGGCGACCTGGCGCTCGGTGCAGGTGTCGGTATTGGTGTCCGTCGACTGTTCCGCGAGGACCGCTTGCATGGACCGCGTTCGTCATTTGATGCCAGCGTGCAATACCGCTTTGCGCTCAACGGTGACCAGGCCGAACGCAACCGCGGGCTTTTCATCAACATGACGTTGTCTTACTGAGCATGACGATAGAACTGGGAAACATGGGTATGAAAAAGACAGGATGGGTGATGCGCGCCGCCGCCGCGATGGCGCTGGTTGCGGCAACGCTGGCCGCGCCGTTGCAGGCGCAGCAGTCGGACGTGGTGATCGTCGGCAAGGAAGGTTGGCTGTTCCCGGCGTGGGGCAGCTTGAGCGAGGTGGATGAGGCTGCAGTGCAGTCCTCGACCGCGCTGATTGCCGACGCCAAGCAGGCATTGGCGGCCCGCGGTGTGCAATTGGAAGTGCTGGTGCTGCCGGACAAGGTCACCTTCTATGAAGATCGGCTGCCTGAGGGCCGGGTGGTCAGTGATTCGGTGGCCAAGCGCTACGACACCATCCGCAACGCATTGCAGGCGGCCGGTGTGGATACGTTGGATGCACGCAAGGTATTGGCCGATACCCGCGCCACCGGCAAGGACGTGTTCTACCGCAGTGATCAGCACTGGACCCAGCCGGCGGCCGACGCCATCGCCGACGCCATTGCCGCCCGCATCAAGCAGAAAGTGCCGAACCTGGCCGGTACCCCAGGCAGCGGCATGCCGCTGGGCAGCGAAACACGTGAGCGCCGCTATGGCGACCTGGCCGAGCTGTTCCTGGACCCGGCGCAACGTGCGGCAGTTGGCCGCGACACCTTCGTGGTGCGGCGTGCAGCCGAGGGCCAGTCGCTGCTGGACGACGACAAGGCACCGGTACATGTCACCGGTCACAGCATGGTGCAGGCGTACTTTGGCTTCCCGCAGAAGCTGTCCAATGCCATCGACCGGCCGGTGACGGTGAACTGGAAATCCGGCAACGTCGGGCCGTGGGTGGTGTTGTTGGAGTATCTGGAATCGGCCGAATTCCGTGACAACCCGCCGCAGGTACTGGTGTGGCAGATGTTCGAGCCGGTATACGGCTTCGGCCCGGCCGCGCAGGGGCAGTGGGACAACGCATCGATCATGACCGCTGCGCAGTGGCAGCAACGCCTGCACAAGGCGTTGGGGCATTGATTCGATGAGTACTCGTCCTGGCGCGCCGGCGCCTTTGCCGGCCGCGGTCCCTGCGCGCGCACACCGGGCCACCTCCTGGGTGGTGTTTACGCTGCTGCTTGGAGGTTTCTGCGCGGGTGTGTGGATGTTGGCCAAGGCGCAGCTGCCAGCGGACAAACTGGCACCGTCGCAGTGGACGGACGGCGCGGCGGGCAAGGTCATCAACGACGCGTTGAAACTGCCGATGCAGGGCAGCGCCGATACCTGGAATGCCGCCTTGCGTTATCGCCTGTTGGGCGACACCGGGGCGCAGGTAGCGCTGGGCTGTCCGGGCTGGTTGTTCTATCGCGACGGCCTGCGTCCGCAACCCGGCGTCGGCAGTGAGGTGTTCGAGCAACGTATCAAGCTGATGCAGCATTGGTCGCAGCAACTGCGGGCACAAGGCGTGCAACTGCTGGTGACGGTGGTGCCGGACAAGTCGCGGGTTGAACAGGCGCATAGCTGTGGCCTACGCCACTGGGCACCGATGCGTGAGCGCTACGGCCGCTGGCAGCAGGCCTTGCACGCCGCTGGAGCTGACAGCGTGGATCTGTTGCCAGTGCTGCAAGCCGGCAACGCACCGCTGTTTTTTGCGACCGACGTGCATATGAATCGCACCGGTGCACAACGTGCGGCCGACGCGGTCGCTGCGCAGGCGCTGCCGCTGCTTGGCGGCACAGGTACACAGGCGTTCGAAGTGGGCCCGCTGGGTGCACCGCAACCGCGCATGGGCGACCTGATCGTACTGGCCGGTCTGGAACACGCGCCGCCGGCATGGCGGCCCGCGCTGGACATGGAGCCGGAACAGGTGATCGCCCCGCTGCGTGGCGGCGGACTACTGGATGACACCCCGCCGGTGGAGGTGCTGCTGCTGGGCAGTTCCAATGGTCGCCGCAGCCTGTTCGCCGAGCGTCTTGGCAAGGCGATGGGGCGCGAGGTGTGGAACCAGAGCCTGGATGGCGGCCAGTTTTCCGGGGCGCTGCTGGCCGCATGGCCGCAGCGAGCGCAATGGCCGCCGAGCCTGAAACTGGTGATCTGGGAATTTTCCGAGATGGCGCTGTCTTTGCCGTTGACCGACGGCGAGCAGGCGGCATTGGCCGATATCGACTGAGCGCCTGACGACGATGCTGTTCAACTCTTTCCTGTTTCTGCTGATCTTCCTGCCCATCGCGCTCGGCGTGCACTACCTGCTGGGCGCGTTGCGGCCTCGGTTGGCGGCGCTATGGCTGTGCGTGGCCTCGCTGCTGTTCTATGGCTGGTGGAACCCCCAGTTCGTGGTGCTGCTGTCGGCCTCGATCCTGTTCAATTACCTGGTCAGCCTGGTCATCCTGGGGTTGGCCAAACGCCCGCGCATGCAGACGCTGGTGACGGGCCTGGGCATCGCGGCGGACTTGGTGCTGCTGGTGCATTACAAGTACGCCGCAGCGATGGTGACCTTTGTCCATGACCTGGGTTTTGCGGTCGGGCCGATGGATGCGCTGATCCTGCCACTGGGTATTTCCTTCTTCACCTTCACCCAGATCGGTTACCTGCTGGACTGTCGCGCCGGCGTGGTCAACGACCGCAGCCCACTGAGCTACGTGCTGTTCGTGACGTTCTTCCCGCATCTGATTGCCGGCCCGATCCTGCATCACAAGGAGATGATGCCGCAGTTCAGCAAGCCGGAAACCTACCGTTTCAAGGCCGACAACCTGTCGGTGGGCGGCATGCTGTTCGTGATCGGCCTGGCCAAAAAAGTGTTGTTGGCCGACAGCATTGCGCCGTATGCCGATGCCGGCTTCGCCAGTACCGGTGAGCTGCAGTTCTGGGGTGCATGGGCCACCGCAACCAGTTATGCGCTGCAGTTGTATTTCGATTTCTCCGGTTACTCGGACATGGCGTTGGGCTTGGCGCGGATGTTCGGCATCCGCTTCCCGCTGAACTTCAATTCACCGTACAAGGCGACCAGCATCATTGATTTCTGGGCGCGCTGGCATATCACCTTGACCCGTTACATCACCGCCTACCTGTACTACCCGGTGGCGATGGCGGTGACGCGTTGGCGCAGTCGCCATGGTCGTCCCAGTGGCCCGGGTGCAGTGGCAACGGCCGGTGGTTTTGCCTCGTTGATCGTATTGCCCACCGTGTTTGCGATGGGGCTGGCGGGTATCTGGCATGGCGCCGGCCTGCAGTTCCTGATCTTCGGTTTGTTGCATGCAGGTTATCTGGCCATCAACCACGCCTGGCGCATTTTCCGTGGCGGCCCCATGGCCGCGGCTCAGCGCAAAAGCAATTGGCTGCAGCACATGGGCTACCTGCTGTTGACCTTCGCTGCAGTGCTGGTGGCGCAGGCGTTCTTCCGTGCCGATGGCGTGGCCCAGGCGTGGCAGCTGGTGCAGGGCATGGCCGGCGTGCGCGGCTGGGAAAGCATGGAGAGCCTGACTTATCTCGCCGGCATGGGCGTGGCCGATGGATGGCGTCTGCTGGCCGGTCATCATGTGCAGTTGCTATACGTTGCGGTGCTGTTGGCCATCGTGTGGCTGGCACCCAACGCGCACCAGATCATGGGCGTGTATTCGCCGGCGCTGGCCAAACCTGATCCGGCGCCGCGCACGTGGATGCGTTGGCAACCCAATTTCCAATGGCTGCTGGTGATGCTGTGCCTGCTCGCGCTGTGCCTGCTCAACCTGCACAAAGAAAGCCGTTTCCTTTATTTTCAGTTCTAGACAAGGAGCAACACGATGGACATGCAAGCACTGCAGGGCCAATTGATCGACACCGTGGAGGCCGTCATCGGCGTACGCGTGCAGGCTGACGAGTACATGGAGTCGTTGTTCGACTCGATGTCCAAGGTGCAGTTGATGGTGGAAGTGAAAGACCGCCTTGGCGTGACCTTGCCGGTGGACGAGATCGATACGCTGGTCGAATCGGTGCAGGTGCTGGCCGACTACGTGGCCTCGCGCCGCAACGCCTGATTACCGGCCCGGGAGCGGCAGCCATGCGTTTCGATTTCGAGCATTGCCGGTTCGTTGACGTTGACGTGGCCGCTGCCGCGCCGGCGCTGTACAGTAGTTCCGGGGTGATGGACTGGGGCAGCCTGCAAGCCGCCACCGACGCCTGGATGGCGCGCGCGCAGGCCGCCGGCGTCAGTGCCGGCCATGCGTTGGTGATCAGCGGTCACAAACAGGCGGCCTTCGTGGTGGCGATGCTGGGTTGCCTGCGCATGGGCGTGACCTATGTGCCGGTGGATACCATCAACCCGGAGGCGCGCCTGCACAAGATCACCCGGCTGGTGCACGCGCAGGCGGTGTATGACGCTGCTGCCGATGCTTTTGTGCCCGGCGTGGCGCAGCCAAAGCCGCTGGCCGAGCGCGATCTGGCCTACATCATGTTTACCTCCGGCAGCACCGGCGATCCCAAGGGTGTGCAGATCGGCCGTGACAGCGTGGCGCTGTTCACCGGTTGGATCCGTGATTGCCTGGGCTTGGAGCCAGCGCCGGCGTTCATGAATCAGATGCTTTTCAGCTTTGATTTTTCGCTGTTCGACCTGTGCGGCGCGCTCGGTCTGGGTGGCAGCTGCGTACTGTGTCCGCGCGAGGTCATTGCCGACAGCAACCAGTTCATCGAGCACCTGCGTGATGCGCAGGTGGCGGTGTGGGCGTCCACGCCGTCGTTCGTGCGCCAGCAGATGCTCAACCCACAGTTCAATGCCGAGCATCTGCCCGCGCTCAGCATGTTCGTGTTCGGCGCCGAATCGCTTACGCCGCGCGTTGCCGAAGAACTGTGGGCGCGCTTTCCGCAGGTGCGCATCATCAACTCCTACGGCCCGACCGAGGCAACCTGCTCGACCACCTGGGTGGAGATCGACGCGGCAATGCGCGCAGCTGCGCCCAATCCATTTCCGATTGGCGTGGCCAAGCCGTACGCGGAAGTGTTCATTGATGATGGTGAAATCTGCATGGCCGGCGACCATGTGATGCGCGGCTACCTGGAGCGCCCGGATCTGGATGCAGGGGTGTTGTTCGAGCATCACGGCAAGCGCGCTTACCGCAGCGGTGACCTGGGTGACATGGACGCGCAGGGCCGGGTGTATTTCCGCGGCCGCAAGGACGACCAGATCAAGCTCAATGGCTACCGCATTGAACTTGCCGAGGTGGACGCGGTGTTGTCCACCTTGCCTGGCGTCATTGCTGGTGCCACCGTGGCGATGCGCAGGCCCGACGGTACGTTGGTGCGAATGGTGGGGTTTGTCGAGCTGGCAACACCGGGCGAGGGAGCGGTGCAGCCGTTGCCGCCGGCGTTGCAGGATTGGAAGGCACAGCTCGCTGAGCGGGTGCCGGCCTACATGATTCCGTCCGAACTACTAGCGGTGGACAGTTTTCCATCCACGGTCAGCAACAAGGTTGACCGCAAACAATTGGAGCAGCGCTATGCATTGGCGCGTACGCTGCGCACGCAGGAGCCGAAATGATGATGTCCCCAAAATGGATGCTGGCTGCAGCCTTGTCGCTGTCGCCGCTGTTTGCCAGCGCCCAGCATGCCGCCGGTGAAGGCCGCCTGGCGCAGTTGTACGCGGCACGGCCGCCGGCCGGTTCGGCCTTTGTGCGTGTGGTCAATCCCGGCACTACCACGCTGACGGTAGCCCCGGGCAACGGCGCCGCGCAGCAGGTGGGCCCAGCCAGCCGCGCCACGCGCTATGCCATTGTTGAAGGTGGCAAACCGTTCACCGTGCGCGTAGCGGGCCAGGCGCGCACGCAGCCTGCAGTGGCGGCGGGCAGCTTCACCACGCTGGTACTGGACCCGGCCGGCGTGACCCGCCCGCTGCGGGTGATTGCCGATGGCGGTGGCAGCACCGATGCACTGAAAGCGGAGATCCGTTTCTACAACCTCGCCAGTAGTTGCCCGCAGGCCAAACTGGCGATGGCCGACAACGGCCCGGTGGTGTTCAACGCAGTGCCTGCAGGCAACGGTATTGCCCGTGCCATCAATCCAGTCAAGGCACGTTTGGTTGCCGGCTGCGGCGGCAAGGACAGCGTCGCGTTTGAGTTGCCAGGTCTGCAGCCGGGTGACCGCTACAGCCTGTTCCTGACTGGCAGCGCCAGCGCGCCGGTATTGCAGGGGCAACCCAGCAGCACCGATGCAGTAGGTCGCTGAGCCATGCTGGTGCGTAGCATCTTTGGTGAAGACCATGCCTTGTTCCGCGAGCAGGTCCGGCGTTTCATCGCCGAGCAGATCCTGCCGCACTACGCGCGTTGGGAGCAGGACGGCATCACTCCGCGTGCGCTGTGGCGCGCGGCCGGCGATGCGGGCCTGCTCAACTGCCAGTTGCCGGAGCCCTATGGCATGGGCGGCGACGTTGGCCACGCCGCCTGTGTGATCGAAGAGCTGGCACGCGCCAACTGCCTGGGGATAGGTTTCTCCATCCATTCGGACATGGTGGCGCCATATCTGCTGCAGTACGGCAACCAACAGCTGCGCGACACCTGGTTGCCAGCCATGACCCGCGGTACCGCCATCGGCGCCATCGCAATGACCGAGCCCGGCGCCGGCAGCGATCTCAAGGCGATCCGCAGCCGTGCTGAGCTGCGTGGTGACCACTACCTGCTCAATGGCCAGAAGAGCTTCATCACCAATGGCGTCAATGCTGATGTTGTAGTGGTGGCGGCCACGGTTGCGCCGGAGCTGGGTGCGCGCGGGCTGACCTTGTTCTGCGTGGACATGCGTCTGCCTGGTGTCAGCAAGGGCCCGCCAATGGCCAAGATCGGACAGCACGCGCAGGATACTGCCGAGCTGTTTTTCCAGGATGTGCAGCTGCCGTTGGATTGCCTGCTGGGCGAGGAACAACGCGGCTTTGAATACATGGGTGAGCAACTGGCCGGCGAGCGCCTGGCCATTGCCCTGCGTGCGGCGGCCTCGGCCGAAGGCATGCTCGATGAAACCCTGGCATATGTGCGTCAACGCAAGGTGTTCGGCCGCCAGCTTGTTGATCACCAGAACACCCGCTTCGTGCTGGCTGATGCGGCCTCGCAACTGACCATGTTGCGCAGCTTCCTGGACCATTGCCTTGGCCAGCAGATGCAAGGCGCATTGGATGCCAACACTGCGGCCATGGCCAAGCTCAATGCCACGGAAATACAGGGCCGGGTGCTGGATGCGTTGTTACAGCTGCACGGTGGCTACGGCTATAGCAGCGAGTACGGCATCGGCCGGGCCTGGGCGGACGCGCGTGCACTGCGCATCTTCGGCGGCAGCAGCGAGATCCTGCGCGAGATCATCGGCCGCGCACTGTAATTGCTACAGCCGCCAGGCACGCCGCAGTGCTTCGGCTTGCGGCGTGTCCTGGGTAAGCCAAGGCTCCAGCGCGTAGACCAGCACATTGCCGGCGCCGCTATCGCGGGCCCACTGCAACTGCTGCTTCACGCGTGCGAAGTCGGCACTCTCGCCATGAAACTGGGTGCCGTCGCCGCCCGCCGTGGGCAACTCGTGGAACAACTCGACGATGGCATCGAAGGCGATGCCGCGCTGCTTGAGCAATGCCAGCAAGGGCGCCAATGCCAGGTGATCGTCCTCACCGGCCACGCCGACGCCATCCTGGATCATCGGCCGCAACGTGGTCGTGGCCAGCACGCTTTCCCACAGACTGACCAGGCTGCCCTCGGTGGGTAGCCTGCTGTAGTAGGTAGAGATGGCGCAGTCACCGCCGCGTGCCACTGCCGCCCGCTGCATAGCTTGCAGCCACTCCGCCAGCCATTGCCTGCGTTGCGCATTGGCCCAGTGGTATTGCTCCAGCTCATAGGGCAGGTACCAGCCGGCGAAGCGGCGTTGGCGTGGCAGTGCGGATTGCTGCAACCACCGAGTTGCACGTTGCAGGCTTTCCTCAAAGAAGGCGCGCAGTGCGGCGTCATCGCCGCCTATCGCCTGCCACCAACGTTGCTCGAATGGCAAGCCGACACGAACGTTGATACCTGCCTGGTCGGCTGCGCTGAACAGCATGCCGAAGTTGGAATCGGATAGCTGCCAATCACCTTCGGCGCCGCCGAGGATGCCGCTCCATTGCACAACCAGTTGCCGACAGCCCACACGCTGGGCCAGATTCATTGACCGTTGCCAGTCTGCCGCTGTCCAGTTTGTGTGGTCCAGCCAAGGCTGCAGGAATGTGCCATCTACCTGCTCCGGAAGCGAGCAGCCCGGCAGGCCGGCCAGCGCTGCCATCGTTGGTGCCAGCAAGGCAGCTTGCAGCAAGCGGCGACGTCGCGGGGAGGTCGGCTTGGATGAAGGGGTTTCGATCATCGTGCGTACGATTGCCAGCTTGTAAGGAGCATGACTACACAGTTCAGTGTTTCTGCCAGAAGGTCAAGTTGGGATGTAGCGCTATGGGCGATTTGAGCTGGTCAATCGGTAATGGTTGCGGATGCTGGAACTCTCCGTGCCGCTTCCTGGGTGTGGCCTGGGCAAGACATGATGAAGTGCCTTCCGGCTGATCACCGGACCGACTGCGGTACCCGCCGCAGCTTGCTCACGTCGTAGCCCATCGACTTGATGCGCTCCACCGCACGTTGGTAATCCGCCGCCGACACCTGCGGGGTGCGCGCCATGTACCAGACGTAGTCGCGCTTGCTGCGGGCGACGATGGTCTGGCCGTAGTCCTCGTCCACCCAGGCGATGATGTATTCGGCCTGGATCGGCCAGATGAACTGCATGCCCCAGACTGCACCCTTGCCTTCGGCTTCGACCTTGCCGATGGGGTGCATTGATTTCAGCGGCGCCTGGAAGCTGCCTTTGCGATAAGTGAAGGTGGTCTGGATACGTCCGTCGGGCCGCGCTGCATAACTTTCCACCGCATCGAAGGCTTCGCGTTCCGGTCGCGACGGAATATGCGCGATCACATACCAATCGCCCATGAAGCGCGGTACATCGACCGATGCAGGGCGCGGGATCGGCCGGGTGTCCAGGTTGCTGCAACCAGCGCCGAACAAGGCGATGGACAGCATCGACAGAATCGGAAGGGTTCGCATGGTCGGGCCTGCCTTCAACGGGGACGGAACAGGTAATGCGCCACCAGCCATTGCTGGCCGTCGTCGTAACCGAACAGCTCTGCGCAAGCCATCCAGAACATGCGCCAGCGCTGCCACCAGATGCGTGCGGCGGCGTCGCTGCCGTAGGTCTGCACCAACAGCGGCATGACCTGCTCGCGTGCGGCGTCCTGCCGTTGCAGCCAATGGTTTGCGGTGCGCTGGTAATGGCGGCCATCCAGCAACCAACGCTGCTGCAGCTGCATGTCGCGCTGGAAATGCAGCAGGGTATCGGCGGCCGGCATCAGCCCGCCGGTGAAGAAATGGCGACCCATCCAGTTGTCTTCGCCAATCGTGTCGAACGGATACATATGCGTGCGATGGACAAAGATATGCACGAACAACGCGCCATCAGGTTTCAGCCAGCGGGAGATGCGGCCAAGCAGGCGCTCGTAGTTGCGGATGTGCTCGAACATCTCCACCGATACGCAGCGGTCGAAGGTGGCGCTCGGCAGCTGCAGCTGATTGACGTCGATGGTCAGCACTTCGACGTTGGCGAAGCCGCGCGCCTTGCACTGGGCCAGGATATGTTGGCGCTGGCTATGTGAGTTGGAGACTGCGGTGATCCGCGCGTCAGGGTAGTGCTCGGCCATCCACAAGGTCAGCGAGCCCCAGCCACAACCCAGCTCAAGGATGTGCTGGCCATTGGCGAGCCCGGCGCGCTGCGCGTACAGCTCCAACATCGCGTCCTCGGCCTGGTCCAGGGTTTCGGCACCGGTGCGGTAGTAGCAGCTGCTGTACTTCAAGCGATGGCCAAGGCAGGCCTGGAAGAATGCAGCCGGTACCTCGTAGTGCTGGCGGTTGGCGGCATCCACGTGCAAGGCCAGCGGGCTGCTCGACAATTCGGCAATACGCCGGCTGAAACGCTCCGATTGTGCTTGCAGGCCTTCTTCCGATTCTTCCTCCAGTCGCTGCGTGCACAGCCGGCGCATACCCCAGCGCAGGGCGGCATCCGGTAGCCAGCCGCGCTCGGCCCAGCCGGTCAGCCCGGGCTCGGCATGGATGGCAGAGTCCAGTTGCGTGGCTGCATTCATGACGATTGCTCCTTGGCAGTGCGGGGAAACCATGGGAAGAACATCGGCGTGCTGCGCTGGTAGGCGCGGTAGTCTTCGCCGCGGCTGCGTAGCGCCTGCTTCTCGGTGAACGGCACGCCGCTCAGGTAGCGCAGGAACAGGTACATCAGCACCGGCCCGGTCCACGCCAGCCACCACAGCGGCGAACCAGCGGCCAGCAGCACGTAGCTGAACCAGTGCAGCCATTCGAAGAAATAGTTGGGGTGTCGTGAGTATCGCCACAGACCTTGCCGACAGGTGCGACCTTTGTTGCCCGAATCAGCACGGAAACGTGCGAGCTGGCGGTCTGCCACTGATTCGCCGAGCACGCTCAACAACCAAACCGAAGCCGCTGCGACTACCCAGCCATAGCCATCGGTACGCGGATTGCTGGCCACCGCGACAAACGGCAGCGCGAACAGAACTATCAACAGCGCCTGGGCAATGAAGAAGCCGAAGATCTTGCCTTGATGGCCTTGCCAATGTTCGCGCAGATACTTGTAGCGACCGTCCTCGGACTCATGCCGAACACGCTGCCACAGATGCAGGGCGAGACGGCTTCCCCACAATCCACCGAGCACGGCCAAGCTGATGCGCGGCAACACTGCGCCGTCGCCCAGCCACGCGAGCAACAAGGCGGCAGCGGCCAGACCTTTGGCCCAGAGCACATCGACGATGCCGATGTTGCGATGGCGGCGCTGCCAGGCCCAGCCCCAGAGCATGATCGCCACGGCGTACAACAGCACCCAGCCCAGATTGTTCATGTGGAAGCGCCTGTCATTGGAGCTTGGGTTGGGCTGCGGGACCAGCGGCGCGCGCTCGTGACCAGCAAACTCAGTGCGACGCTCCAGCCGATGCCAAGTACCAGCAATCCATGCCAAGCGGGGGCAGCAAAATGCACGGCGTCAAAGCCGCGTGCGGCGGACAGATAGGCCAGCGGTGCCAACAGCAGCCCGAACGTCACCGGTAGCAGCCAATGCCGTTGCAGGAAGGCCATCGACGAGGTCAGGGTCAGCGCAAACGCGGCCCATAACGCCATGATCCACGGCGGCGGTGCCCAGCCAAATGGCGCAGCGGCGTAGTCGACGCGGCCGCTTGCAGCGGCCAGCGCGTCAACCAGCCAGGCGCAGACCAGCGCCAGCAGCAGCAAGCGCAACTCGGTTCGCGGCTGGGTGGCGCTGTATAGCTGGCTGGCAATGTAGAGCGCCGAGGCCAGCAGGGCCGGCCACTGCCAGCCGCGTCCGGCACCGGCCACGGCGCACAGCCAGACCAGTTGATTGCCCAGCAGGTTGAGCAGGGTCCGGCGCATGTCAGCTGATCTGCCCGGCGTTGGCTGCGGGTTGATAGCCGGGCCGGGCCAGCAACAGGTGCGATACGCCGATCGAGCGTTCCAGAAAGCCACCCTCGCAGTAGGCGAGATAGAACTCCCAGAGCCGGCAGAACCGCGCGTCGAAGCCTTGTGCTTGCACTGCAGGCAGCTGTGCCATGAAACGCTGGCGCCAGGCGCGCAGGGTCAAGGCATAGGAGTAGCCGAAGTCCTGTTGGGCTACCAGTTGCAGATCGCTGGCGCGCGTCTTCGCCGCCAGGATCGCATTGATCGAGGGGATGAAGCTGCCGGGGAATACGAAGCGCTTGATGTAATCCACGCTGCGCCGGGCCTGTTCGTAGCGATGGTCTTCGATGGTGATCGCCTGCAGCAGCGCAACGCCATCGGGCTTGAGCAGCCGCTGCAGGGTGGCCATGTAGGTGTCCAGGTATTCGGCACCAATGGCCTCGATCATCTCGATCGACACCAGCTTGTCGTACTGGCCTTCAAGATCACGGTAGTCCTGCATCAGCAGGGTGATCCGGTCCTGCAGCCCGGCTTCATTCACGCGCTGCGCGGCCAGCGCGTGCTGTTCCGCCGAAATCGTTGTGGTGGTGACATGGCAGCCGTAGTGCCGTGCAGCGTGCACGGCGAAGCCGCCCCAACCGGTGCCGATCTCGATCACGCGGTCGCCGGGATGCAACTGCAGTTGCTGGCAGATGCGGTCCAGCTTGCGCTGCGAGGCTTGCTCAAGCGATGTGTTTTCGTCGGCAAACAACGCGGACGAGTACATCAGGTCCGGCGACAGGAACAGCGAGAAGAAATCGTTACCGAGGTCATAGTGCGCAGCGATGTTGCGGCGGCTGCCTTCGCGGCTGTTGCGGCGCAGCCGGTTCCAGCCACGCAGCAACCAGCCGCCAATACGCGCAGGGCCGCGTTCCATGCCATCAAGCAGGTCGCGGTTGCGCACCAGGATGCGCACCAGCGTGACCAGATCATCGCAGCGCCAGTCGCCATTGATGTAGCTTTCGCCGGCACCGACGCTGCCTTGTGCGGCCACCTTGCGGTAGAACGCAGGGTCGTCGATGGTCACCGTGGTCTGCAACTGCGCCGAAGCATCGCCGAGCACTACTTCGCCGAGCGCATCGCGCACGCGCAGGCAACCATCGCGCAGTGGTGCGAGTTCGGCCAGCAGCCGGCGCCGCAGCAGCGCATCCAGCGCACCGGGTTGCGGCAGGGCCACCGAGGAAGTCATCTGGTTCATCGTGTTTTCTCGGCGAGGGAAGGGTGGTCGTGGACCGGGTTGCGCTTCAGCCACAGCCGCAGTGCCTGCCAATGGATGGCGGCGACCACCTGGAGCGTCATCAGCGGGTAGCAGGCCAGTACCCGTGCCAAGCCGGCGCCATTGAGCGGGTGGCGCTGCATGGACTGGCTGGCGTCGAATTGGCGCAGGCCTTCGCGCCAGACCTGCATATGTATCTGCAGGTCTTCGCCGGGCGCGGTCAGACGCCAGTCGTAGCGGCAATCCATCGCCATGAACGGCGAAACGTGGAAGCATTTGTCGAACTGCCAGCGCAACGCACGGCCGTTGCTGAGCGCGGTTGCCGCAGGTAGCACATAGGCGTGGCGTTCCTTCCATGGCGTGTTGGTGATCTCCGCCACGATGCAATCCAGGGTGACGCCATCAGCCTGATAGCAGTAGTAAAAGCTGACTGGATTGAATACGTGGCCGGCAACACGTAGATGGGTAAGCAGCCGCACCGGTCCCTGTGGCCGATGACCGAGCACGGGCGCGGCGTGGTCCCGCACCGCGTCTGCCAGCGGTTGCGCGGGAGCGCCGAAATAGTCGCTACGGCGGAATTCGGCCAGGTTGCGACGGTTCACCGACCACAGCCAACGTCCGGCAAAGACCTGATCCAGCTCGTCCAGGTCCAGCAGCAGCTGGGCGATGGGATAGCGGAATGCATGTGGATGCGGCAGGTGGCGGCGATGCACCACCTGGCCGATGTAGATGGCGCTGGCGCTCATGTTGCCAACTCCGCTTGTCGCTGCCGGGAAGCCGTTGGCCTGCGCTCAGCCAACGCATCAACCACGCGGCGGGCGCTGCGGATGCCATCCTCGTGGAAACCCCAGCCCCAATAGGCACCCACGAACCAGGTGCGGCGTCGGCCCTGTAATTCGGCCCAGCGCTGTTGCGCGGCGATGGCGGCGTGGTTGTGCACAGGGTGCGCGTACTGCATGCGGCGCAGCACCTTGGCCGGATCGATCTGCGCGCTGTTGTTGAGTGTCACCACCAGCGGGGTGTCGCCGGGCAGACCCTGCAGCAGATTCATGCAATAGCTGACCGTGCATGGCGCGTCCGGGTCCTGCGGCACATGTGCGTTCCACGCGGCCCACGCCTTGCGGTTGCGGGGCAGCAGGGATGCGTCGGTATGCAGCACTACTTCATTGCGCTGGTAGCCGATGGCGTCCAGTACATCATGTTCAAGCGGACTGGCATCGCCGAGCAGCTTCAGCGCCTGGTCGCTGTGGCAGGCCATGATCACTTCATCGAAGCTCTCAATGCCGGCGGTGCTGTGAACCCGCACTTCCCACGGGGTGCGCTCAACCTTCAATACCGGGCATGCAAGCCGCTCACGTACCTGCCAGCGCGCACGCAAGGCGTCGATGTAGCGCGCCGAACCGCCCTTCACAACCCGCCACGGCGCACGTCCCGTCATCTGCAGCATCTGGTGGTTGGCCATGAACTGCACCAGATAGCGCGCCGGAAAATCACGCACGGTGGCGGTCGGTGATGACCAAAGCGCCGACGCCATCGGCAGCAGGTGTTCCTCGATGAAGGCTTCGCCGTAGCGCTGGCTGCGCAGGTACTCGCCGAGCGTGGGGCCTGCGCCGCCTTCGAGCAGCGCCGGTGCCTCACGGTAGAAGCGGCGCAGGTCGTGCAACATGCCCCAGAAGCGTGGCGACAGCAGGTTGCGGCGCTGGCAGAACAGACCATCGAGCGAAGTCGCGTTGTATTCCACGCCGCTGCGCTCGCTGCGCATCGAGAAGCTCATCGTGGTCGGCTGAGATTCCACCCCAAGCTCATCGAACAGCCCGCTTAGCAGTGGGTAGTGTTGCTGGTTGAAGACGATGAAGCCGGTGTCCACCGCCATCCGCACCCCGTCCACCTGCAGATCATGGGTGTGGGTATGCCCGCCGAAGTAGTTGTTTGCCTCGAACAGGGTGACGTCATGCTCACCATCCAGCCACCAGGCGCTGGCCAGCCCGGCAATGCCCGAGCCGATGATCGCGATGCGCATGTCAGTTCCTCGCCTTGGCCAGCACCCAGGCCGGGATCGGCTTGAGCTCCTTGACCAGGCCGAGCATCGCCATCACCCGCAGGCCATACCAGGTCAGGTCGATCTCCCACCAGCGGAAGCCCTGCCGCACCGTGCCGGGGAAGAAGTGGTGGTTGTTATGCCAGCCTTCGCCAAAGGTGATCAGCGCCAACCAAAGGTTGTTGCGGCTGTCGTCGCGGGTGTCGAAGCGGCGGCGGCCAAAACGGTGCGCCAGCGAATTGATGGTGACGGTGGCGTGGAACAGCACCACCGTGGAGATGAAGAATCCCCAGACCAACAACTGCATGCCTGAGGTCTGCAGGCCCGGTGCCCAGCGCTCAAGCAACGCACCCACTGCGTACAGTGCTGCGGCGAGCAGCAGCGGCACCACGGTGTCGAAGCGGTCCAGCCAACGCAGCTCCGGGAAGTGGGCAAGATCCGCCACGCGCTGCAGGTCGGTGGCGAACGCTTCACGGGTCAGGAACCAACCGACGTGGCTTCGCCAGAAGCCTTTCTGCTGCGGGGAATGCGGGTCCAGCGGCTGGTCGGCATGGCGGTGGTGATGCCGATGGTGCGCCGCCCACCACAGCGGCCCGCGTTGCACGCTGGACGCGCCAACAAGGGCGAACACGAACTGCACCGCGCGCGATGTCTGGAAGGTGCGATGGGAAAAATAGCGGTGATAGAACGCGGTGATCGCGAACATCCGCACTGCATACAAGGCCAGCGCGACGCCAATCGCCGTCCACGACACTCCTACCCATATCACCCCCAGACAGCCGATGTGCAGCAGCGCAAAGGGCAGGGCGCGCATCCAATCGATGCGATCGCCTGGCTGAGCCTGGTCAGCAGCCTCCTCAGTGCTGGCGGTGTCGAACCAGCGCTGGAGCGTGCGCAGCAGGGCCACACGTCGGCGGGGAATTGGCGCTGCGGATGCCATGGAGCGTATCTCGAGAGGTTTCCTACCCTCCTCTACGCAGCGCGGCGTTGATTGGATGCAGCGTAATGGGGATTCCACAGGATCAACCCGGCACGGCGGCACAGCGCGCCACCAGCGCCTGCTGCAGTTCGGCCTGCCATTGGGCAAGCGGACGCTCCACTGCCTTCTGCGCGAAGCGCACCGTCACCACCGGGTAGTCACCACGGCCATCGCGCAGGTTGCTGGTGCCTTGGAACTCCAGCAGGCGCCGATCAGCATCGGCATAGACCAGCGCCAGACGCGGCGCGACCATCCCGTACCACGCATCCAACTGCACCTGGATGGACTGGGCATCCATCCCCTGCCAGCGGACGGCGCCGACACGCTGCACCTGCACCGGGTAGTAGCGCTGCCGGCTGGGTACCAGGAACTGCAGGCTGAGCCGCTCGCCCTGCATCAACTGCTGCCAATGCGCGCGCACGGCGGCGTCGAAGCCGGCATCGATCACCGCGTCGGCTGGAAGCGGCAGCCGATGCGCTCGCGCTTTCGCCGCCGCATCTTCTTTCCAGTTCAGTTGGACGACGCCTCCTACCGTTGCAATGCTGGCGGTCTGGCCACTACGCCGGTCCTCCCAGCGGTAGCTGGGTGTTTGAGCGGAACCGTTGACCTGCATGTGCTTGCGCGCGAAGGGCTGGCCATCGGGGCACAGGTATTGCACCCAGCGCTCCGCTGAGTCCCCGGCTCCGCGCTGCCAATGCACCTCGCGGTAGGCCACCGCCCCGTCCCGGGCTGTAGCAACGCCTTCACCGCGCAGCAGTGGGGCTGCCGAGGCCATGAAGGGCAGGAACAACAACAGCCAGGCCGTACGCATGGGGGTGTTCCGGAATGAGCTCACCTTGCCTACGGGCGGGACCGGCTGATGGATGCAGGCAGGGCCGTGCATCCAAACGCCGCCATCGCGCGTAGGAAGGACAATACATTCACTGCAACGCTGCCCACGCAGATGTACTCTGACTCCCGCAAAGCCCCTTCCCCATTCGACACCGCCCGGATCGTGTCCAGTTCACCGCAGCTGAGCAAAGAGCCAATGAACTGGGCCGGTGACATGGACGGCGTGGCGCGGCTGCGCGACCGCGATTGCTTCATGCGCATCTACGATCACTTCATGCCGCGTCTGTGTGTGTACCTGCGTGGCCTGGGTGCCCCGGAGGCGGTAGCAGAGGAACTGGCGCAGGAGTGCCTGCTGCGCTTGTGGCTGCGGGCCGCGGAGTTCGATCCTGCCCAAGGCGCATTGAGTACCTGGCTATATCGCATCGCCCGCAACCTGCACATCGACCGTGTGCGCCATGAGCGCAGCTGGACGCTGGTGCAGGCCGCAGTCGAGCATGCTGCGGCGGCTGACGATCTCGACCGCAGCAGCGCCGAGCAGTTCGCCGATCATGCGAGGTTGCGCCAACGGATCAACGAGCTGTCAGCAGTGCAGGCGCGGCTGGTGCGGATGTCCTACTTCGAAGCAAAGAGCCACGGCGAGATCGCGCAGGCCTTGGGAATGCCATTGGGTACGGTCAAATCACATCTGCGGCGGGCCTTCCTGTTGCTGCAGTCCAAGGTCGGAGGTGGGTCATGAATCCGCACCACCACCTGCACGAATCCACCTTGATGAGCTATGCGGCCGGCGCGCTGCAGGCGCCGCTGAGCATTGTTGCCGGCGCCCACCTTGAGCAGTGTCCGCATTGCCGACAACGCCTGCGCGATGCCGAAGCGGTCGGCTCGGCGTTGCTGGAACAGACCCAGCCGGTGCTCGACGATACGCGACGCGAAACACTGCGCGCTGCCATGCTTGCGCAGATCATGGATGTGGGTACGGCCCCGATGTCGAGGCCAGAGCAGCCGGCACCGCTGGAGCGGCCGCAAGCCGACCCGGAATACCTGCCTGCGTCCTTGCATCCCTATTTCGGTGACTCGCTGGCCAAGCTGCGCTGGCGCTGGATGGCGCCGGGCGTGCAGTGCATCCGCGCGCAGCAGATGCCGTCGCTGATCATGCTCAAGATTGCGCCGGGCAAGTGCCTGCCCATGCACAGCCATGGGCGCAGTGAACTGACCCAGATCCTGCGCGGTTCTTACAACGACGCATTGGGCTTGTTCGCGCCCGGCGATGTGGCGGATCTGGATGCCGACGTGGAACACCAGCCGGTGACCGCGCCAGGCGTGCCGTGCATCTGTGTTTCAGCGCTGGATGCACCGCTGGTATTCAGCGGCTGGATGGCGCGCAAGGTCCAGCGCTTCGTCAAACTCTAGTTGCACGGAGGGGTCGCCGATGAACGATGCCGCACGCCTGAAGATCGTATTGACCGGCGCCAGCGGATTGGTTGGTCAAGGTGTTGCACTTGCCTGCGCCGGCTCCGCGCACGTGAAACGCACGGTGGCGCTGGTGCGACGCGCCGGCGGTTTGGTGACGGCAACGGAGGAATTGGTGCTGGAGGACTTTCTGCTGGCCCATCGACGTCGGGCGGATCTGGTTGGCTTCGACGCCTGTTTCTATTGTGCGGGTGCACCGCCGTTGGGCACTGCGGAAGACGAGTACCGGCGAGCCACGCTGGACACCACACTGGCAGTCGCGCAGACCTGGTTCGCAGCCAACCCACAGGGGATGTTCCTGTATGTGTCGGGTGCGCACGCCAATCCTGAAAGCCACTTGATGCCCCTGCGCATCAAAGGCGAAACGGAGCGGGCACTGGCCCAGCTGCCGGGGCGTACGCTAATGCTGCGGCCGGGCGGCGTGCGCCCGGTCGCTGGAACCGGCACCCAGCATGGATTGTTGAAGCCCCTCTATGTGTTTGGCGGGCCACTGATGCAGCTGGCAGGTGCTGCCTTGCCATCGTTGTTCACCAGCAACCTGACGCTTGGCCGCGCGATGATTGCGTTGGCACGTATGCGCGATCCGCCTGCCGTGGTGGAGTGCGCACAGATCAACCAGTTGGGGGATACCGATGCGGCGTAGCCCTGCTGCAGCGAAGGCAAGGCCTTGGATTGTTTACAACAGCCCGGGATTCGCCTGCCAGACCGCGTAATTGAGCACGCTGGCAAAACTCACCCAGGCAAGATAGGGAAGCAGCAGGTACGCCGCCAGCTTGTGGACGCGCCAGAACGCCACCAGCGTGGCAACGATCAACGCCAGCAACAGCAGGATGTCGGCGAAGGCCAGGGCACCTAGTTTCCAGCCGAAGAACAGCCAGCTCCATAGTGCGTTGACGCCAAGCTGCAGCAGGTAAAGGGTCAACGCAGGCGCCGCCGCGCGCCAGCCGCGTTCCCGCCAGACAAGAAACGCCGCCAGCGCCATCATCGCGTAAAGCACCGTCCATACGGGGCCAAACAGGCCCGCCGGTGGTGCCCATGCGGGTAGTACAAGGTCGGCGTAGAAACTGGAGGCCGAGATGGAGGCGCGGGCACCAAGCGCTGCGGCGAGGAAGGTGACCAGGAACCAGCCAGAGAAGCCAAGGAGTTGTCTACGTATCTGCATGGCGCTTGCTCGTCCTTTCCTGCGTGGTCAGATGTCGCTTGTACGCAGCAGTGCAGGTTTTGGATGCAATGACAGCAGCCAAGGGTGCTGATCGGTGCTTGGCTCAGCCCAGCAGGCGGATCCGTGTGCCTTGCATCCTGACCTGAACCGGGACGGATGTCAGGACACGTCACGGCTGCACATGGCAGCCGCGACGCCCACCACGATGGTTACTGCTTTTGGATCGCGGAGATCCGCGTCTTGCCGATTCTCCTGCCTTCCAGGTCAATGACCTGAAGGCGCCAGCCAGCCGATTCGACAGTATCGCCAACCACTGGAAGTCGCTCCAACGCATGCAACAGCAAGCCTGAGAGGCTGACATACAGCGGGCTTCTTTCCAGGGTGATGCCGGTGATGCGCTCCACGTCTTCGATCGACATGGACGCATCCACGATCCAGCTGCCGTCTACCTGTTCGGCGCCGAAGTCGGCGTCACGGGTATCGACAAGGTCGCCTGCAATGGCCGCCAGCAGATCGTTGGCGGTGACCAGACCCTGCACGCTGCCGTATTCGTCGACCACCACTGCCAGCGGAATCGGATGCTGCTTGATGCGTTCGAGTGCACGCAACGCAGTTGCCCCTTCGGGTAGGGTCAGCGGCTCGCGCAGGTAGTCGGCCAACACCAACGGCTTGCCGGCAAGAACGCCTGCGAGCAGGTCGCGGCTCTGCACGACGCCTTGCAGGTTATCCAGCTCGCCATCGGCCACCAGCAGGCGCGTATGCGGTGAGGCCATCAACTGCGCGGTGGTGTGCTCCGGCCCCTTGCCAAGATCGATCCATTGAATATCGGCGCGCACGGTCATCACGCTTGCCGCCGAGCGGTCGGCCAAGGCCAGCACGCCACGGATCATGTCGTGCTCGGATGCAGCAAGACCTGATGGCAGCTGATCGGCTGGCTCGTGGGTCTCACCGGCAACGGTCTGGGTCGGGCGCGACCCCAGCAGCTTGAGCACCGCATTGGAGGTGCGCTGCCGGAAGGATAGGTTCTGCGCGTGCTTTTCGCGGTTGAACTGGGTCCACTGGTTGAAGCCCTCGATCAGTACCGAGAACGCAATCGCGGCGTACAGATAGCCCTTGGGAATCTTGAAGCCCAGGCCTTCGGCGACCAGGCTGAAGCCGATCATCAACAGGAAGCCAAGGCACAGGATCACCACCGTCGGATGACGGTTGACGAAACTGGTGAGCGGCTTGCTGGCCAGCATCATCACTGCCATCGCAATCGTCACTGCGGCGAACATGACGCCGAGGTTGTCGACCATGCCGACCGCGGTAATCACCGAGTCCAGCGAGAACACCGCATCGAGGATGACGATCTGCGTCACCACCAGGCCGAAGCTGGCGTACACCTTGTTGTCGCCGGTCTCGTGCGAGCGCCCTTCAAGCCGCTCGTGCAGTTCCATCGTCGCCTTGAACAACAGGAACAGGCCGCCGATCAGCAGGATCAGGTCGCGGCCGGAGAAGGAGTGGTCGAGTACAGAGAATAGCGGCGCTGTGAGCCGCATGATCCAGGACAGTGTTGCCAGCAGGCCCAGGCGCATCAACAGCGCCAGGCTCAAACCGATGAGGCGGGCCTTGTCACGCTGGTGTGGGGGAAGCTTGTCCGCAAGGATCGCGATGAAGACGAGGTTGTCGATGCCGAGGATGATTTCGAGAACGACAAGTGTAGAAAGACCCATCCAGATTGTTGGGTCGGATAACCATTCCATGCAGGGTTGAGGTAGCGGAGGGACCTCGATCTTCGCACGCTGCGGCGGCGTGATTCATTCAAGCCTGGCGATTTTTGCTTTTGTTCATTTTCGCATTCATTCGCTTTCAGTAGCGCCGCGTTGTCACGCAGGCAACGACAAACGCAGTTGCAGCGAGTCCATCAGTACCTGCCACATCGCGTCGCGCCTGGCCTTCATGGGCTCCGCTCCTTCGTAGACCAGTTCAACGTACAGGCTCTCGACGATGCCGATATAGGTGAGACCGTAGCGCTTGGCGTCATCGTCCGACAGCGGCCTGGGCGAGCGCTCGCGCAGCTGGCACAGGAAGCCTTCGCGGAGACGCTCCAGGAATTGCAGGTAGACCCGGCCGATGATGTCCCTGTGCGTTGCCGGTGGCAGGAACACCGTGCGCAGCAGATAGCGCAGGTGCACTGATTCCTCGTAGCGGGCAGCAATCGCGCGTACATAGGCTGCGCCGGGACCTGCCGTTGTGGCAGTGCCTGCCAATGTTTTCGCCACGTAGTCGCTTTCGTTCGCGACGGCGTCTTCCAGTACCTGCAGGTACAGCGCGTCCTTGCCGGAGAAGTGCGAATACAGCGAGGCCTTCCTGATTCCGATGGATGCGGCGATGTCGTTGAGCGATGCACCGTCGTAGCCATGGATGGCAAAGTGGGCGACGGCTGCTTCGCACACACGATCCGATGCCGGGGATCGGTTGGTCATTGATGCTTTCTCCTGCAGGTCCATCAGTGTTGCAGATCAACCCGGATTCCGCTGCAGGCAATCATCCGGACACTGGCGCAGGTCAGCGCAACGGCGAGTACGCCCGCCACCGTCAGGAAGCCCAGCCAATGTGCAGGGCCGTTGGCGGCCATCATCGCGGTCAGTGGCGTTGCAGCGGCGCCGAGCACAAGTGGCACCGCCCCCAGCACCGCAGCGCTTGCTCCCAGCGCGGTGCTGCGAGTCGCCAAGGCGATCGACATCAAGGTTGCTTCTGCAATGCCAAGCCCGCCGAGTGCCAGGAACATGCCGGCGACGATGCCGGGCAGGCCGAGCCCGCTGAGGCTGGAAACCAGCCCTGTCAGTGCACCGGCAAGCATCGCCAGCACTCCCATCAACGCCAGCGTCTCGATGCGGAAGCGGGTTACCAGCTTGGCGCTGCCCAGGGCGCCGAGCAGGACGGCCATGCCGGTTGCACCGAACACCAGACCGAAATCACGCGAGGACAACCCGTAGCTGCTCTGATAGACGTAGGAAGCGCCGCCGATATAGGAAAACAGAAAGAAGAACACCAGTGCCAGCGACAGGCCGGGCAGTCCGAAGCGTGGTGAAGACACGATTTCGATATAGGTACGCAGCATGCCTGCCATGTGCAGTGCGGAGCGTTTTTCGCGCGGAAGGGTTTCGTTGAGATTGACCAGGCAGTTGGCCAGCACGCCCACTCCGAGCAGTGCCAGCGTGACAAACACCGCCCGCCAACCGTAGCTGTGGCCGATCAGCCCGCCGAGGGCCGGGGCCAATACCGGGCCAAGTCCCTGGATGGTCATCAACAGTGCGAACAGCTGGGCCGCGGCCACACCTTCAGCAACATCGCGCACGCTGCTCATCGCGGTGACGAGGGCAAGTGATGCAGCCAGGCCTTGGATGAAGCGGGCCACGATCAGGCTTTCAACCGAGCCTGCCGCCGCAGCCCACAAAGAGCTGACCACGAACACCAGCACTGCCAGCAGCAGTGGGCGGCGTCGGCCCAGTGCATCGATGACCGGGCCGAATACCAACTGCCCAGCACCCATTGCCAGCAGGAAGACGGTGAGCGTCAGCTGCATGGTCGAGAACGATGCGTCCAGTTCGGTGGCCATCACCGGCAACGAGGGCAGGTACATGTCGATGGCGGCGGGCCCGAGCAGGGTAATCAGGCCAAGCGCCAGCGCGATGCTCGAGCGCGGCAGGGGAGTGGAAACAGTTGTCATTGCAGGTTTTCCGGAGGACTGCGGTTGCTGCAGGGAGTAACGTGCTTGTGGGCTACCTATCGGTAGGTAGTGGCCGGCAGGTAAGATAGGCCGCGCTTCCTGGGGTGTCAACCCTCCAAGGGTTCTGCCTGCAAGCTGGCCGCTCGGGCACGGCTGCGGGCAGAGCTGACGCTGCTTGGATAAAGGGCAGCGCCTGTGCAGGGATTTGGCCTGTGACTGATAGGCTAGGGTGGCAGTCAATTACGAGCTGGCAGCTGCAGGCCATCGCGGGGTGTCGGGCGTACTCGCGTCCGCCGGCAACCATCGCGGGCGCTTTTCTGCAGGGCCTGATTGGACAGAAATGGTGATGGTGGCGGGCCTTGTTCCGCCGCGGTCGTGATCAAAGGAGTGGCATATGCGTATTGCACGGACAACGATCTTCAGCAGTCTGTTGGCGATGGGAGCAGTGGGAACGCTTGCGCAGGCACAGGCGGCAGAGCTTGATGCGCAACTGCAGGCAGCCGCCACCGCACAGCAACCGGCAGTGATAGAGACGCTGCGAGAGTTGGTGACGGTGGAGTCGGGCTCCACCGATCACGAAGGCGTCGCCAAGCTGATGGACTATCTGGACAAGCGCTTGGTCGCACTGGATGCCAAGGTCGAGCGGGTCGCTTCGGCCACCGGAGGCCCGGATCTTGTCCGTGGCACCTTCACCGGCAACGGCAAGTTGAAGGTAATGCTGATCGCCCACGCAGATACCGTTTACGACCGCGGCATCCTGGAAAAGGAACCGTTCCAGCAGAAGGGTAACCTGCTGTACGGCCCCGGCATTGCCGACGACAAGGGCGGCATCGCGGTGATCCTGCATTCGCTGGCGCTGCTCAAGGCGCGCGGCTGGAATGATTACGCGACGGTCACCGTGCTGTTCAATCCGGACGAAGAGATCGGTTCGCCGGGCTCGGGCGAAACCATTGCCAAACTGGCGGACGAGCACGACGTGGTGCTGTCCTTCGAGCCCTCACCAGCCAAGGCCGTGATCGAAAGCGAAGGCGTGCTGCTGAGCGCCGCCGGCACCTCGCAGGTGCGGATGACCGTGCAGGGCCTGTCCGCGCACGCGGGTGCGGCACCGGAGCAGGGCCGCAACGCGCTGGTCGAGCTGGCCCATCAGATCATCCAGACCAAGGACGTCGCCGCTGGGGTACCCGGTGCGCAGCTCAACTGGACCACAGCCAATGCTGGCACCGCACGCAACCAGATTCCGGAGCGTGCGGAAGTCGGTGGTGACGCGCGGGTGATGCAGGCCGACAGCAATGCCAATCTGCTGGCGGCGCTGCAGGCCAAGGTCAAGCAGAGTCACGTGGTGCCGGATACCACCACCACGGTGACGCTGGAACCGCTGCGTCCGATTTACATAGCGGGGGAGCGCGGCCGCGCATTGGCGGATCTGGCACAGCAGATCTATGCCGAACTCGATGGCCGCAAGCTGCTGATGCATCCGACCACCAACGGTGGCACCGATGCCGGATTTGCCGGGCGCTCCGGCCATGCCGCAGTGCTGGAAGGCCTTGGACTTGCCGGTTGGGGTTACCACGCACGCAACGAGTACATCGAGATCGACTCCATTCCGCCACGCCTGTACCTGGCATCGCGGATGCTGATCGAGCTGGCAAAGCGTGCTCCGAACTGAGTTTCCGGTGCATCAGGTGGCCTCATCCGGAGGCCACAAGTTCACCATGATTGAAGCGAGCGGAAGATCGATTCGCGATATCACAAGCGGTGCGCATTGAAGCGTGCGCGTATCTGCTGCCAGCGGCTGTTGCCGAATTCACGTGAGTGGTTGAGCTGATGCCTGCGATTGATCGATGCGCAGGCTCAGCTTGAGTGCGTCTGTGTGGCTCAGTGTGCGGCGGTGTAGATGTCCTGCAGTACCGCTTTTTCAAGTTCCAGCTCGCTGAGCAGGTTCTTGACGATATCGCCGAGGCTGAGGATGCCAACCAGCTTGGAGCCTTCGGTCACCATCAGATGGCGGTGACGCGAGTACGTCATCAGCGCCATGGCCTGCTTGAGGCTTGCTTCTGGTGCGATGCCTTCCAGGCCAGTCGAAGGCAGGCTGGAAATTACCCTGCGTCCTGCTTGCGGGCCGTCATCGGCCACGCTGCGCACGATATCCTTTTCGGAAATGATGCTTACCGGTGCGTCGTCTTTCATCACCACCAGCGCGGCGATCTTGTTCGCGCTCATCTTGTGCGCGGCGGCGCCGATGGTGTCTTCCACATCGATGGTGACTACGGTTTGTTTCTTGGACTGCAGGAGTTCGCGGACGTTCATTGATGTTTCCTGGTGCAGGTTACTCAAACGGAATAGTTCGCCTGGCTACCTGTGTGGTGGTAGCCGTGGTGCCGCGATGTCCTCGGCACTTTGATTCTACGAGTCAGCCAAGGCCGATGTATTTGCGTAAATGAGACGGTTTGTCGCGGATTTACTGGTGATTCATTCCGTTTCGGTTTAGGCGGAACGGTTACGTATGACACTGTGCCGGCGCGGCTGTCCTGTGCTCGGACCGATATATTCCTGTGCAGTATTTGGTTGATCTTTTCGATGCCGGTCTGGTCGTGCCAAGGATGCGTGTCATTGCGGAATGGGAATGCAGGTGCGGCTGACGTGCTGCCCTTGCAGGGCGTGTCTGCACAACTTCACAACCATCTGCGAAAAGCCGGGAGGCGGGGCTCTACCGCCTCCCGGCGCGGACGTCATCGCGACATTCGCGCAGTCCAATGGACTGCAGGACTCCGCGGTCGGGGGAGAGACCGGGAGGTATCTCTGCTGAAGGAGAGTCAGCAGGAGATTCGTTTGGCCTGACGCACATGCATGATCGTGTGCGCCAAGCTGTTGATCGATACAGAAGAAGTAATCGTTGCAGCTACTGGGAAACGAATAGCGGAACGGGAACCTCGCTCAGTAGTGTCCGGGTCACGCCGCCAAACAGTGCTTCGCTCAGCTTGGGCCGGCTATAGGCACCAAATACCACCATGTCGCAGTGCGCGGCCTTTGCGTGAGTCACTATCACTTCGGCGATGGGTACACCGGCCGAGGTAATCCGCTGCAGATCGACTTTCACGTGATGCCGGGCGAGATAGGCCGCCATGTCCGCGCCGGGCTCGTCGCCGTGCAGTTCGGCTTTGCGCTCCGCATCGATGATCAGCAGCGTGACCTCTTCGGCCTTGATGAGCATGGGCATCGCATCGGCGATGGCGCGGCGTGATTGTCGGCTGCCATTCCATGCCACCAACACCTTCTTCCCAACCGGCTTGTCGCCCCAGTCACGCGGCACGATCAGGATCGGGATGCCAGATTGCTGCAGGATCTGCGGCGCCGACCAAGTCAGGGGCGAGGCAGGAATATTGGGGTGGCTCACCACCAGCAGATCGCAGTACAGCGCATGCAGGGAGGACTCGCTGCTGGACTCGGCATGCGATATCACCCGCAACTCGCCGCTCACCTCATGACGACTCAAGGCATCGTTCAAGCTCTGCCCGAGTTGGAGCGCACGCGCGGCCATCACCGACTGATGGCGGACGATGACTTCGTGTAGCGCCTCGCCCTTGGCAAAACCTGCCTGCAGGGTGGCTGGCTGCTGGGCAAGGGCGGTGATGCCGATCAGATGCGAGGCGTGGCCGCCGGCAAGACGGGTTGCCGTATCCAGGATCTGTTGGCCGGATTCGCTGGCGTCGAACAGTACCGCGATGTCTTTCAGCAGGGTGGTCATGGGCGTGCTCCGTGGTGCTTGGCTCGGAGGCAGCGCAGCCCGCCGAGTGATCAACCAGAATTAGAATGATCGTTCTAGTTAGAATGATCGTACTACACAACGCACATCGCGGTCATGTGCCGATCCGATCACGTCATCCCAGGGTGTTTTTCATGAATGCGGCCAGCAGCGCTCCAGCAGGTCAGGAAAAAGGCGAGGCGCGCCGGCAGCAGGTGCTGGACGCAGCCAGTGCCTGCTTCCGCCGTAACGGCTTCCACGGCACCAGCATTGCCAAGATCTCGAAGGCGGCCGGGATGAGCCCGGGCCACATCTACCATTACTTTGAGAACAAGGAAGCCATCGTCGAGGCCATTGCCAAGCGCGAGGAGCAGAGCCTCTCCGAACTGGCTCGCAAGCTGCAGGAAGACGAGAGCGGCGGCAGCCTGGCAACCCGGGTGACACGCCAGGTCACCGATTCCGTGGACCGCTGCCTGGATCCCGCGCATCTGGAATTGCAGTTGGAACTGGCGGCCGAAGCCGCACGTAATCCTGCTATCCAGCGCATCCTTCGCCAATCCGACAAGGTGGTGACCGGAGAGTTCATGGCCTTGTCCAATCGGGTTGGCCTGCCAGAGGGGTTGGACGCGGCCGAGGTGGAGCTGCGGATGAACATGATCTCGGCGATCTTCAACGGCGTGATGGTGCGCGGTGCGGTGGGCGCGGATATCGACCGCAAGCGGGTCAGCCGTCTGGTCGAGAAACTGGTTAGCTGCCTGCTAGAAGATGCTGATTGACCCGCAAGATTCCCGCAGAAACGGGGCCTTGCTTGCTGGGACACAGGCTGTCGCCATCGTCTTGTCACGCGCCACGGTGATAGTGGCTGCCGTCCGGGGTACCGGTGGTTGCTGCGTGCAGCGTGCTACGCGGTTGGTTTTCCTTTTCTTTGGTGCAGGCAGCATGGCGGCGATGACAGGGCATGCAGGAAGGTGGTCGCAGCGCGTCCGCCAGTGGTGGTGTGCGACGCGTCGCTGGGGAATGCTGGGTGGACTTGCGCTGGCAGGCTCCGCGGCCGCCGCTGATGCAGTACCCGCGCATTGGATGACGTACGCCAACCAGACCAGCGAGACGCTGGCGCAACAACTGGCGCGCGCGGATGATCCACGCGTGGAGCGCTTGCAGGCGTGGCTTGCAGGGCGTGGCGATGCGGCGAAGGCGACACTGACGGTGTCATTGTGGATAGATGAAAGCGGGCGGATTACCGATAGCCGCTTTGTATCGCTCGGAGACGCTGCGGTGGATGCAGATCTGCGCGGGCTTTTGAACAGCGCACCGTTGCCGTCAGCGCCGCCCGCCGACATGCGTCAGCCCTTGAATCTTGGGCTATCACTGCAAGCGGCAGTGGATTCCCCGTCCCGTCGCTGAGCCGGCAGCAGCACCCAATCAATCGCCAGGACGGGGCGGCGGCGGAGCCGGTGGCGGGCGCTGCGGTTGGGTGGAAACACCGAATGCGCTGCCCATGCGCTGTTGCGTGGCCGCGCGATTGGCCAGCCCGAGCGCCGAAGGCGGCTGGCGGATGCGTTGCTCGGAGGACAGTTGCGGCATGGCTGTCGGGGGATTTACTGCCTCCGCTTTCAGCAGCCTGCTGAAACAGTCGTAGTCGCGGATGCGCTCGCCATTCACCTCAATTTCCACGCAGCTTGACGCGGTTCCGGTTTGGGCTGACGCAGGCCAGGGCGTTGCCAACAGCAAGCACAGCAGGGCCTGGGCCGTGCATGCGAATGATTGCTTTGGGAGCTGCATGATTGTCACCGATCTGCAATGAAGCAGGCCTACCGTGACCTGCTTGGCGTTGTGATGCTGGCGCGTCTTGCATGCAGTTTTATGACACCCGGACGCACGACCGATACGAACGGCTGAGCAGGATTGCCCGGGGCGGGCGTCACCGCCGTTGTTGGGGCTGGGCGCTGGCGGCGCTGGTAGTGCTGTGGCTGCCGGCCATGGCGCTGGCGACGGACGGAATGGATGCTGGCCGTGGCAACGAGCAGCAACGCTACACCTTCGACATCCCGGGCCAGTCACTGCCGGATGCCTTGCGGCTGTATGGGGAGATCACTGGAGTGGCAGTACTGATAGATGCCCGCTTGCTGGGCGAGCTGCGCTCGGCCCCGCTATCGGGGCGTTACGGTTGGCGTGAAGCCTTGCAGCGGATACTGGAGGGGACCGGGCTGGCGCCGCACTTCGTTGGGAACGGTGCGTTCACGCTGGTGCCGTCTTCATCTGTTGGCAATGGCACGCTGCAAGAGACTACAGATCTGCCTGTGCAGGCGAACCTGTCCGAGCCGGATCGCCGCCGCGGCGCACGGGTGATCCAGCGCTCGCTTGAGCAGGCGTTGTGTAGTCACCCGCTCACCCGCCCCGGAGACTACCGGGCCAGCCTGCGCTTCTGGCTGGGCGCATCGGAACAGCGTATCCGCGCGCCCGAGTTGCTCGAATCCAGCGGCGACCCGGAACGTGACAGCGCCATCCTGTTGCGCCTGCGCGATCTGTCATTGCCTGGCCTGCCCGCCAACATCCCGCAGCCGATCACCTTGCTGCTGCTCCCGGAATCCCCCGGCGCGACACCGCCGTGCCGGGGCCGTTGATGAGCGGCCTGCGTAGTCTCTTCCTTGATCACTATGAAGGCTTCCGCAAGCGTCTGCGACGGCGGCTTGGATCGGATGACCTTGCGCTGGATGCATTGCAGGAAACCTGGCTTCGGGTCGAGCGCATGGGTAGCAGCGAGCCGCAGCGTAATCCGGTGGCGTACCTTTTCCGGATGGCGCTCAACGCTGCAACCGATCAGCGCATCGCTCATAGCCGTGTGCTCACCGGTGCCGAGGTCGAGGCGTTGATGGATGAAGCCGCCGACCACCTTGATCCGGCGACGGTGGCTTTCAGCCAGTCGGAGATGGAGGTGTTGGCTTCCGCCCTGCGTGAACTACCTGAGCGCCAGCGGGCGATCCTGATTGCCGCACGTATTGAGCAACAACCGATTGACAGTATTGCCGACCAGCACGGGGTGTCCTCGCGCATGATCGGCAAGGATCTCAAGAAAGCGCTGCAACACTGTGCGGGGCGACTCGACCGCCCGCTGGTACAGCGTTTCGGTCCGGGGGCGGGAAAACCGTCATGAAGGATATGAACACCACATCAAACGTTCCGAGCATTCCCGTCGAGCTGCAGGCACAGGCGCAGGATTGGCTGCTGCGGCTGCAAAGCGGCCCGGTGACGGCTGCCGATGCCGAGGCGTTCCGGCGTTGGCGCGCGCTTGATCCACTGCACGCAGCGGCGTTCGCACAGGTACGACGCCTGTGGGTGGCGCTGGCACCGGCAATGCAGTCGGCCGTGGCGCCAGCCATCGCGCCAATGCCGACTGGCGCAGCTGTCAGCACACTGCCGCCGAGTAGCCGGCGTCGTCCGCGGCATGCGGTCAATCTGCGCCGACGTGCGTTTCTCGGCGGAGCGGCCGCTGCGGCAGCCGGTTGGATGGTGGTGCGCTCGCCCTTGGGCATGTGGCCGGAGCTCACTGCATTGGCGGCCGACTACCGCACAGCTACCGGTGAGCTGCGCACGCTGAAGATTGCCGACGTCGATGTGACGATGGCCGCACGCACCACCATGAACCGGCCCGCCGATGGATCGCCCGGCATTGAGGTCAGCCAAGGCGAAGCGCAGTTCGCGCTGCAGGCAAGCACTCCGCAGGGCTTCGCCATTGCGGTTGCGGGTGCGCGTCTGCTGCCCGCACCCGGAGCCCGGGTGAATGTGCGCTGCGTCGGCGCGGACGTCCGTATCACCTGCCTGGCAGGTCGTGCGCAGCTGCTGCGCGGGACGCGTGCGGTGATGCTGGAAGCCCCCTGGCAGGCGCGCTTGATGGAAGATCGTATTGCTTCGGTCGCGCCTGTCGCTACCGACGCCATCGATGCCTGGCGCAATGGTTGGCTGCTGTTCGATGATCAGCCGCTGCAGGATGTGGTGGATGAGATAAACCGCTATCGCACCGGACGCATCGTGCTGGCCGGTGGCGCGCTGCCGCAACGCAGGGTGCAGGCGCGCATTCCGCTCGATCGCATCGATACCTTCATCGATCTGGTTCGGGACGCTTATGGCGCCAAGGTGATCACCATGCCTGGTGGTGTGGTTCTGCTCAGTTGATGGGCAGCGCGCTGGTAGCTGCGCAGCGATGCCTGCAATAGCGCGTCTCGCTCGATTCGAGCACGGCAGCATGACATTGGCGTGACGAAAGTGGGCTGGACTTCTGTTGCGTCGTCATTGCATGAATTTTCTATTACAGCGGTTCAGTCGCTGCCAACCAGTGCGGTCTTATCCAGCGTAACAAGCGCAACGCATTGCAGTGTCAATCTCGCTTCCGGTCGGAACAGGTTCGTATTGCAGCGCGGGGATATGCGCTTGCCCTTATCAGCGAACGATATTGCGACGGGTGACGGCGATGGTGAAGCAGCACAATGGTTCGGTTGTTCCCGGTACCACGCGGGCGCCGCAGGTACGGGTACTGTCACAGGCAATCGCGGTGCTGCTGATGGCCGGCAGCGTCAGCGGCGGCGTCAGTGCACAGCAGGCCTTCAGTCCCGCCTGGTTTGCCAGCAAGGGCGCGCAGCAGCAGACCGCAGCGCAGACCGGCAGGCTTCCCAATGGCATGCCGTCGAACCTGCAACGCAGCGACCAGCAGGCGCAGCAGGCGCGCGATACGCTAAAGACATCACTGGAAAACCTCAATACCGCCGCGCGGGCTATCGCCATGCAGCAGCGCCTGCAGCAGACCGCGCGCGATGCGGCACGTGCACGTCCCAGCCAGGTGCCGGACGGCCTCGGCGAAGGCGGCTTGAAGATCGATGACGATGCACTGACCCGTGGTTGGCACAACGCCAATGCGGCAAGCCAGAGCAGCAAGGATGGCGTCACCACGGTCAGTATCCAGCAAACCGCTGACAAGGCGATCCTCAACTGGGAGACCTTCAACGTCGGTCGCAATACCGTGGTGGACTTCGACCAGCAAGCGAGTTGGTCGTTGCTCAACCGCATCAACGACCCCACCGGTCGTCCCTCGCAGATCCTGGGGCGCATCCAGGGCGAAGGCACGGTGATGCTGATCAACCGCAACGGCGTAGTATTCGACGGCAGCAGCCAGGTCAATGTAAAGAACCTGGCCGCATCCGCTGTCAACATCAGCGATGCGCAGTTCGGCAAGGGCATTTACGGTGATGCGCAGGGCAATGGCTTCATTCCCACCTTCGCCAATGACCTGACCACCACCACGACCACGTTCAACCACTCGGCTGCAACTGGCGACGTGATCGTCGAGCGTGGCGCGCAGATCAGTACCCACGCGCCTTCCTCGGTGACGGAAGGCGGCGGCTATGTGCTTTTGCTCGGTCGCCAGGTACACAACGACGGCCAGATCAGCACCTCCAACGGACAGACGATGTTGGCCGCTGGTGATGCCTTCGTGATCCGCAAGGGCATGGGAACCGAGCAGAACCAGACCTCGACGACGCGCGGCAACGTGGTCACCACGCTGCGCAAGCCAGTTGCCGGCGGGGTTGATGTGGTCGCCGCCAGTGGTGTGGTCAGCAACACGGGCCTGATCCAGGCAACGACCGGCGATATCACCCTGGCTGGCCATGACGTGCGCCAGGATGGCGCGCTGGTCGCGACCACGTCCGTGCACACACGCGGCACCGTGCATCTGCAGACCGCGCGCGATGACGCCGATGGAGAAGTAGCGCTTGGCCAGGGCAGCACCACCGCAGTGGTGCTGGACAATAGCGCCACCACCGCATTGGATGTGCAGCGCGAGACCCTGGTGCAGGAATCGGACAAGGCCGGTGACGGCATCCTGCACCGTCGTGACCAGTCGCTGGTGCAGATCGTCAGTGGCGGTGATGTGCGCTTTGAGGATGGCAGCCTGACCCTGGCGACCGGTGGCCAGGTCTTTGTGGATGCAGCTGATGCCGAAGTTGAACGTGGCGCGCGCATTGATGTATCCGGCCACGTTGGCGTCAAGATCGCGATGGAAGCGAACAACGTCCAGATCAATGTGCAGGGCAATGAGCAGCGCGATGCATCGCTCAACCGCGATGACAAATCGCTCAACAGCAAGAACATCTGGCTGGATCGTCGTGATCTGGTCCTGGTGCCGGCCGGCACCAATGGCTATGAGACCGACCGCTGGTATACCGCCGGTGGTCTGCTGGAAGTTGGCGGCTACCTGGGCGTCACCGGCCATGGCATCGGTGAGTGGTCGGCGCAAGGTGGCACCGTGCAGTTCAACGGTGGCCGCGTGGTTACCCAGGCGGGCTCGCATATCAATCTTTCCGGCGGCACGCTTGACGTGCAGACCGGCTATATCCATCAGACCCATCTCAAGGCCGCCGATGGCAAGTTGTACAGCGCCTCGAGCGCACCCGGTGATCTGTTGTACACCGGTCTCTACCGTGGTTTCGAGGATGTGCACGCGCGTTGGGGCAACACCGAGTATTACTACAACCCGGTGATCGGCCCGGACAAGCGGCTGGAGAATGGCTATGTGGTCGGCCGCGACGCCGGTCGCATGGTGGTGGCCACGCAGTCCGCGCAGCTGGAGGGCGGGATCGAATCCACCACCTTCCAGGGTGATCGGCAGACGCGTGCACGCGATGCCGTGCTGGACGGCTACCAGCAGGCGCAGACCGCAGTTGCACGTGGTGGCCAACTGGTCATCGGCACCTACGACCCGTTCTACGACAAGGACACCGGCCAGCTACGCTTTGGTCCTGGCGCAGTTGTCGATGAAGTCTCGATTGGTTCCGGTGGTACTGCAGGCGAGGCCGGGCACATCACACTGGATGCGGCCTGGCTCAATGCACAGAAGTTCGCCGCGCTGGATATCCATGCGCTTGGCAGGGTGAGCGTGGATGAGGCGCTCACCGTCGCTGCTGGCGGTGGTATCGCCTTGCATGCAAGTGATGTAACCGTGAATGCCGACCTCACCGCCCGTAGCGGCAGCATCCGTCTGGGCAACATGCTGGTGCAGCACACGGCCAGTGGTGATCCCTGGCAGGACCGGCCGATCGGCGCGCTGGCCGCCGCCAGCTATGAGCGCAAGGTCGACATCGCCGATGGCGTGACGCTGGACGCGCGCGGGCTGTGGAACAACCAGTGGCAGGACCCACAGTCCATTGCCGGATTGCCTTTCATCAACGGCGGCGAGGTGATGCTGCGCAGTAGTGGCAGCGTCAGTCTTGGCCAGGGCAGTCTGATCGACGTGTCCTCCGGTGCCGCGGTTGCTGTTGATGGCAGTGTTGCCGGTGGCAAGGGTGGCAGCGTCACGCTGGCGGCTGGGCAATTCCAAGGCAATGGTGTGCTTGCACTCGATGGTGCCATCCGCGGCTACGGTGTCAAAGGCGGCGGTGCGCTCAACATCGAGCACGGCACGCTGGTGAGCATCGGCGGTGAGCTGGCCAGTGCGATCGAGCAGCTGCCAGCGGGCGAGAAGAGCGATCTGCCGTTGCGCCTGGCTGCCGATGTGGTGTTGCAACCAGGAGAGGTCATTCCGGTCAGTTTCAGCGTGGTGCAGACCCGTGTGCAGGGCGGCCAGGCGATGCCGGTGACGCTGCGGCCCTCGGTGGACAGCATCAACACGGTGACCACGCATGCCCCCTGGGTGCTGCCGGTGACGGTACAGCTGGCCAATAACGGACCGGTGATGTACGCCGGCCAGACCCTGCCCGCCGGCACTACCTTGTCGACCATCACCGATCTTCCTGCGGGTTATGTCGTCCCCGCCAACGTGTTTCCTGCCGGTTTGCCGATCCCACAGCAGACCTACAACTACGTCGCCGGTAGCGTCACCGATCGCGTGCTGGTGATGCCTGATGGCACCCGTATTCCGCCTGGCACGTCGTGGCACCGTGACCTGCCGGTGCAGTCGTTCCTGGCCCTGGACAGCAAGCTGTTCCAGTCAGGTTTCAAGAGCTACAGCGTCAGCGGTCGCGATGGTGTGGTGGTTGTCGATGGCGCACGCGTCGATGTGGCAATGCCACTGTTTCAGGTTGACCGGGCTGCCGCGCGTGATCTGGCCAGTGGTGGTGACCCGGATGAGGCCTTGTCGGTGTGGCTGCCGCCGTTGCAGCAGGACCAGCCGGGCAAGGGCACGGTCAGCCTGCGGCAGGGTGCAAGCCTCGCGTTGTCGGCAGGCACGGTACTGACCGCCGCCGACCTGTTGCTTGGCAAAGGCAGTCACATCGGCGTTGATCCGGGCCAGTCGATCACCCTGACCGGCAACGCCCAGATCACTCTGGAAGGCAGCCTGCAGGCCAATGGCGGTCGCATCTCGGTGCTGGGTGGCGACTTTGGCACCGGCAATGACGCGAACCTGCCGGCCGGTCTGCCTTCAGCGCGCTCGGTGTGGATCGGCGACAAGGCTGTACTGGATGTTTCCGGCAAGGCATTCACCGCGAACGACGATGCAGTTGGTCGTTATGGCCGTCTGCTCGACGGCGGCACCATCGAAATTGGTGCCAAACACAATCTGCTATCGCAGAACATCGGCGCGATAAACGCCTTCGTCGTGGTCCGCGAAGGCGCACGGCTGGAGGCATCGGGCGCGCAGGCTGTACTCGACCTGCCTGGCATGGGTGAAACAACGCTGGCCAGCCACGGTGGCGTGATTGCCTTGAGCTCGGACAATGGCCTGTTCATCGATGGCACGTTGAACGCTGCCGCAGGCGGCGCCGGTGCCATGGGCGGCACGCTGGCGTTGAATCTGGAGACGCCGATCTACGGGCCGGTAGATCGCTGGAGCTCCAAGGGCGAACTGGTCGACGACGCCGTCCGCGTGCCACGTGAGCTGGTGCTGGAACAGAACTACAGCGGCAGCGGGCTGGCCGCGGATGTCGGCGTGGGTGAGCTGGATGCGAGCCTGGCTTTTGGTCATGCCCGCTATGGCGTGGATGCCATACGCGCTGGTGGTTTCGATACCGCGTCGCTGTACGTCAATGGCTTGCTCAGCATGGATGGCGACATCGACCTGAGCATGCGTCAGGCCTTGTACCTGACTGCCAGCGCGATCGGCCTGTCCAGCAATGCGGCGCGCGACAGCCAGGTGCACCTGGCTGCGCCGTACCTGCGTATCGCAGGCGCCGCCCGTCGCCAGCGTGACAACACCTTGATGCCGAATCCGATCATCGGCTCCAGCAATGTTTCACCCGCCGCAGGGACCTTGGGCGTGCCGCTGGTGGCGGATGACGCCAACCTGACCCTGGCCGGCAGCATGGTCGACATCGTCGGCATGTTGGGCTTCGGCAGCCGCGGTGAGATCAAGCTCAACGCCGCTACGCCGTTGGCGGTCGAACGCGACGCGTTCGGCCAGGTCCGGATCCAGAGCGAGGGCGACCTGCGCCTGCAGCAGGCCAGCCTGTTCTCACCGGGTGACACCACCTTGGCGGCGGCACAGATCTACGGCAGTGGCAACGTCAGCGTCGGCCTGCACACCACGCTGAACCAATGGGGCCTGCCCCAGATCGAGCTGGACCCGGCCCGTGCACTCACCATCGAGCGCATGGGCAGCGCACTGCCGCCGATGCCGTACAGCGTGTTCGGCGCGATGGAGTTCAGTGCCGCCACCATCAACCAGGGCGGCGTGCTGCGCGCTCCGCTGGGCAGCATAACGCTGGGCAGCAACAGCAATGGCTATACGAGCGTGGTCAATCTGCTGCCAGGCAGCATCACCTCGGTCAGTGCCAACGGTCTGTTGATGCCTTACGGCGGTACTGTCGATGGCCTGACCTACAACTACAACGGCATGGACGCCGACTACCGTGGTATCGGCTGGGAACCGAAGGTGGAGTTCAAGGCGCATGCAGTGAATGCGCAGGCTGGCGCGGTGCTGGACCTGTCCGGTGGTGGCGAGCTTACCGGTGCGGCCTTCCTTTCCGGCCGTGGCGGTTCCACCGATGCGCGCTTCAATCCACTGGTGCAGATGGGCGTTGATGGTTTCACCCTGCCGGGCCTCAAGACCAACCCGGTGTATGCGATCGTGCCGGGCGTGCAGGCCGGATACGCACCAGTTGGCGCGGAGAAGGGCGCAGGCGATCCGGCCATCGGCCGCCAGATCACCATCGGTGCAGGTGTGCCCGGGCTTCCTGCCGGTACCTATACGCTGTTGCCGTCAACCTATGCCCTGCTGCCTGGCGCGTTCCGCGTCGAGCTCAACGGGCTGGCCAGCAGCGCGGCAGCCTTCGGTACGACGCAGGGCATGCGCAATGGCTCGTGGAGTACATCGGCGCAGCTCGGTATTGCCAATACCGGCGCGGTCGACGTCCTGCCTACCCAGGCGATCCTGACTTCGGCCGATACGCTGCGCAGCTATTCGCAGTACAACGAAACCAGTTATGCCAGCTTCGCTTTGCAGCAGGCCGCGCGCGAAGGCGCACCGCGGCCGCTGCTGGAACGTGATGCCAAGGCGGTGAACTTCGCCTTGATCAGCCCCAGCCAAGCGGGTGCGGTGGATCAGCCTGCGTTGCAGTTCGATGCCACGGTGCTGGGTGCGCCGGGCAAGGACGGTAATGGCACGGTGGCGCGTGTGTGGAGTGCGTCGAACTACGAAATCCTTGCCGACGGTGCGGCCGCTACCGATGGATACGACGGCGTTTCGGTCCATGCCAGTGAACTCAATGCGATTGGCGCGTCCCGTCTGGAGATTGGCGGTCAGTTGAGGAGCACCTACCTGGACCCCGCCACCGGCTCACTGCAGTCAGCCAACGTCATCTCGATGTCGGCCAGCGGCAGCAACAGCATCGTGCTGCGTGAGGGCGCGCAACTGCAGGCTGCGGATGTGTTCCTGATGACCGGTCGCACCGCCGGTGGCATCACCCTGGAGCAGGGCTCGGGCATCAATACGCTTGGGCGCGGCGCATCGGGCTACGGCGCCGAGCAGGGCTACGTCTACCAGCCGGGCAGGAACTCGGTGCTGGCGGTATCCAATGCGCAGCTGGATCTGCTTGCACCGCAAGCGCCTGATTCCGACGGCAATGGTGCCGGCGCCATCGAGATCGGCGTCTGTGCTGTCAATGCGAGCTGCATCGGTGATACCCGACTCTATTCGGAAGGCACCATCGCCACCGCCACCGACAATCGCTTCGTGCTCGGCGACACGGTCCGCTACGGTACCCGCAACCTGACGCTGGCGGTGGGCGGCATCAATGTCGGCAGCGCTGAGGCAATTGCCGCGGCCAACGCGAGGGGCACCCTGCCTGCTGGCATGGTCCTCAATCAGGACGTGCTGAGTCGGCTGTTGCTGGGTGATGCCAGCACCGGCGCGCCGGCCCTGGAAGCGCTGTCCTTGAAGGCGCGTGAATCGGTCAACTTTTTTGGCGACGTAAGTCTGTCCACCTATGATGCGGTCACCGGCAAATCCGCGCTGCAGCGGCTGGTGTTGGGGACCCCGGCCATCTATGGCTACGGCAATGCCGGTGATGTTGCCCGCATCCACACCGATACGTTGATCTGGAGCGGAGCGCTGACTCCGGCGGGCAGCGTGGTTGCGGGAGGACCGGGCACCGGTACGGGGCAGCTGGTGGTCGATGCACGCGACATCGTGCTTGGCTTCGGCCCCAAATCCCAGCCCGATACCGTGCGTGCGCAGGACCGGCTGGCACTGGGGTTTGCCTCGGTGCATCTGAATGCAAGCGAACGTGTGACAGCCAACAACAAGGGCACGTTGGCGGTATTCGAATCGCAGGGTGACTGGAACGCAACGACCAAGGCCTATGACCGTCAGGGCGGCGATCTGTTCATCAGTACACCGGTGCTGACCGGCAGCGCCGGCTCGGTCAACAAGATCACCGCTGGCGGTGATATCCATGTAAGCGGCAATGGCGCGCTGGTCACGCCGGACAACGCAACGCTGGCGTCGGCTCTGGGCGCCGAGATTGCCCTGGACAGCCGCGATGGTGCCTTGGTGGTGGATACGGCGGTTCTGCTGCCCAGCGGCAAGCTGTCGCTGTCGGCGCAGCGGGATGTGACGCTTGCCGATGGCGCGCGCCTAGACCTGGCCGGCCGTCGCATCGACTTCTTCGATACCAGCAAGTACAGCTGGGGCGGCGACGTGGTGTTGGACAGCCGCGCGGGTGGTGTCACCCAGTCGGCAGGTGCGAAGGTCGATCTATCCGCTTTGTTCAACCGCGGCGGGAAGCTGTCCGCCTTCGCCGAGCACGGCACCATCGGCCTGTTCGGGCAGCTGCTGGGCAGCAGCAGTGGGCACTACGATGCCGGCGGTACCGAGGTTCCGTTCTTGGCCGGGCGTATGGATCTGCAGGGGCGCTACATCGCGGATTTTGCCGGGCTCAATACACGCCTCAACGCCAGCGGCGTCAGCGGCAGCCGCAGCTTCCGCATCGGCGAGGGCGACCTGAGCATCGGTGATGAGCTCAAGGCGCACGAAATTTCTGTGGCGCTGGATCATGGTCAGCTGATCGTCAACGGCACCATCGATGCCAGTGGTGAGCAGGCTGGCAGCATTCGTCTGGCGGCCTCCAACGGCGTCACTGTGGGCGGTTCAGCTGTGCTCGATGCCAGCGCCGATGTGCTGCGCAAGGACAGCTATGGCAAGGCCATCGATGCCCCCAACCGGGCGCTGATCGAGATCGATTCGGGCAAGGGTGTGTTGGCGCTGCACAGTGGTGCGCGCATGGACCTGCGCGTGGCCGGCAGCACCAGCAACTTCGGCAGTGTGGCGCTGAATGCGCCGCGGCTGGGGGGCAACGATGTGGCCATCGATGCCGCCGGTACCGTTGCCATCGACGGTGCCAAGTCCATCCAGCTCAACGCCTTCATCAGCGATGCAAGTGCCGGGCTTGGCAGCGAGGTCACCACCGACGGCAAGAGCTACCAGGTCATCGACCAGACCTATCTGGATCGTCTGGACGGCCAGAGCCGGACCTTCATCAATGCCGCGCTGAACAACGCCGATTTGATGGATCGCAAGTTGGCCGGCCTGCGCACGCATGGGCAGCAGTTCCATCTGCGACCGGGTGTGGAAGTGGTGGCGGACACCTCGATCAACGTCGACGGCAATCTGCATGTCGATGGCGACATCGACCTGTCGGGACATCGCTATGCCAGCGTGAACCCGAACAACCAGCAGAGCCTGACCCGTGGCTCCGGCGAGGCCGGCTCGCTGTTGATACGTGCGCAGGGTGACCTGGAAGTGTTTGGCAGCATCAGTGATGGCTTCGACGGCAGCGTACTGGGTAGCACGCTGGATGACAGCGGTTGGTATCTGACCGCTGGTCGCCAGCTGTTTGGTTCGGATGTGGTGGTGCCGCATGGTGGACTGGTAACGCTGGCGAGCGGTACCGGATTCAACTCCGGCAAGGTGCTCAACTACGACCTGCCGATCGCCGCCATGCAGATGGCAGCCGGCACGCAGTTGCCTGCGGAGGCCACCTTGGCGTTGCCTCTGGCATTGGCCAAAGGCACGGTGCTGAGTGCAGCGGTGCACGACGCCTCCGGCGCACTGCTGTTCGCCGCCGGCGCGGTGCTGGCCGATGCGATCACCCTGCCACAGGGCACGCGTCTGTCCGCGGGCATGCGCCTGCCCCTGGCCGCGCGCATCGATGCGATGACCTGGCCGGCAGGAGTCGCGCTGCCGGCACCACCCATCGGGGAGATCGTTACCTTGGCTGCCGACCTTGCGCTGGCCAAGGGTGCTTTTATTCCCAGCGATACCGATGTGAAGCTGCCGGGTGGCGCCAAGACCGTCGACCTGCGCCCGACCGATGCCGATGGCAATCATGGGCGGATCTGGGCAGTGGCGCCAATGTTGCAGGCAGGTTCGCAGTCCTGGGATATCAGCCTGGTTGCAGGCGCCGATACAACTGCTGCCGATCGTCTCACCGTGATGCGTTCGAGCAAGGGCGATCTGCGCTTCTCCGACCCGCACTACGGGCAGGGCGGAGTGGTGGTCGAGGTGCCCGGCACCGGCTCGCCTGCAACCTACCTGTGGGGCGATATCGCCGGGTTCGAGCGCCTGGTGATGGATTTCTTTGGCGAGTACCTGCTCAGCTTCATGCCCGTGTCAGGCACGTCCATCACTGCTGACCAGGCTGGCGAGCTGCAGGGGTACGGCTTCTTCAGCGCGGATGTCAGCGAGCTCGACAGTTACGGCTACGGCCAGCTGACCGCGATTGATACGCCTGCTACCCCACCGGACAAGGAGTTCAGCACCGAGTCTGGCCGCCAGCAGATCGCCAGCGTGGTGCGCACCGGCACCGGTGACCTGCGCCTGGTGTCTGCCGGTGACATCGCCACCACCTCGCTGTTTGGCATCTACACCGCAGGCACACAATCGGCCTCGTTGGCAGGCGGTGCTGCCAGTGATCCCTACAACCTGCCGCGCGACAGGCCCACGACCGATGCAGGCACCGCTGGCACCGTGCTGGGTGCGCAAGGCAGCGTGTTCGAGCATCTGGTCGATGGCGGCAGCCAGAGCCTATATCAGGCCTGGTATCCCGAAGCGGGCGGCAACCTGTTGCTGCGGGCCGGCGGCAACATCAGTGGCGATAGCCTCGGGCGCCCGTCCTCAACCCTGCGCTACGAGACCTTGGGTGTGGCCACCCCGGGCTTGCTGCCCACAGCCTCGCTGGGCAACTGGCTGTGGCGGCAGGGCAGCGGCAGTGTGCAGCGTGGTGCCGATGGTGTGCCCACCGCATGGTGGATCAACTTCGGCACCTATGTGCGGCCAACCGACGGACCCAACTACTACAACAACTATGTGGGCATGCCACGCCAGGTCGGTTTCACCGGCTTCGGCACGCTGGGTGGTGGCAACCTGGTGCTGGAAGCCGCTGGCGATGCCGGCATGCTGCAGGGCCGCGGTGATGTTGGTTCGTACTTCCTGATGCGCAGTAGCGGCGTGAATCTGGCCGTGGCCAGTACCGGCCGTGTTGCTGCCAATGGGGAGTTGGTGCAGACCGGTGGCGGTGATCTGGATATCCGTATCGGCGGTGGCCTCAATGCTGATCCGGCGCTGCGTGCGTTCAGTGGCAGCAACACCGTGCCGGTCGCCAACGTGATCAACAGCGGCAACGCCCACCGCCTGGAACTCAATGGCAGCTTCACCAACCTGCGTGGCGCATTGCGCCTGGAGTCCGGCGCGGTAGGCGGTGTCGAGCTGCGCTACGGCGGCAAGGATGCCAAGGAATCGCGTGTCTATGACGTCTTCCAATCCACGGTGGGCATCGGCAGCGGCGGTCCAGTGCTGGTGCTGGGCGATGCGGGCGCGCGTCTGGACGCACGCGGCGACCTGGTGCTGGGCAGCGTGGTCGACCCCGGGCGAGTGCCGCTGGTCAGCGGTGGTACGCCGTTCAAGGCGAATGGTCAGGCCTACAGCGATGGTGGCTGGAGTTGGTTCTCGCTATGGACGCCATCAACAGCGGTGGACCTGCTCGCTGCCGGCGGCAATCTCACCCCGACCCTGGCGATGAATGATCCCGCCGTGCGTACCGATGCGCAGGCCACCGATGGTGATCACGTGTACCCCTCGGTACTGCGTGCGGCAGCGGCCAGCGGCAGCATCTTCTATGGCAAGGCGCGGACGTCGCCGATCATGGGCACGAACAACGAGCGCTTCGTGGCAGGCGTGGTGTTGGCGCCTTCACCGGTGGCCGATCAGTTCGTGGTGCAGGGCACGGGCCAGCTGGAGCTGCTGGCGGCAGATTCGATCTATTCAAACGGCACCGCGTTCTCGACCTCCGGTGCTGATCCGACCGCACTGTCCAATCCGTGGAATCCGGGCTTTATTGGACAGGGTCCGAAGCTGTGGTACGGGCGCCAGTTCCTGCATAACGTCAGCGCCAACGCGTTGGCTCCCAGTGTGCTGCTGGACGCGACCGATCCGCATGGCAGCGCCCAGGTGTATCCACTGTTTACTTTCACCTCACCCACCGCTTCGGGTCACGTCTATGTGGGGCAGACACCTTCGCGCTACTACGCGGTAAGCGGTGACCTGGTTGGCTTGCGCATGGGCAGCATCGTGACGGGGGTCAACTGGTACGACGGCGGCGGCGCGGTAGCGCTGCGCGCCGGTCGTGACATCGTGAACTCCGGCACGCCGTTAGGTGCCTATGACAACCAGGGTACGGTTTACAGCAATACCGTGGGTGCTTTGGGTTGGTTGGGCCAGGCCAATGGCAATGATCCATCTGCGCCGCAGCGGCCCATCGCTGCCACCAACGCGACCGCACGCGGCAACCTCATCGTGCATACCAGTGCCGATGATGTATCGGTGGTGCAGGCCGGGCGCGATATCCGCTTCAGTACGTTCTACATTGCCGGCCCCGGTTTGCTGGACATCAGCGCTGGCCGTGATGTGTACATGGCGGACAAGGGAGAGCTGCGCAGTCTCGGGCCGGTGGTCAACGTGGTTCCTGGCGACCGCAGCAGCGGCGCCGGCATTTCGGTGGCCGCTGGCATGGGCAGGCATGGTGCCGACTGGTCGGCGTTCGCAGCACGCTATCTGGATGCGGCCAACCTCGCCGATCCGGGCGCACCGCTGGCAGACCAGCAGGGCAAGGTGGTACGCGTCTATGGCGGAGCGGTCAGCCTGTCGCAATGGCTGCAGGCCGAGTTTGGCTATGCTGGTGACGAAGCCGGTGCCGAGCGCTTCCTGGCAGACAAGCAACTGGAGCTGGTTCAGATCCGCAACACCGCGCTGGCCAATGGTGGTACTGCCGCCAACCGCAGCCTGGCACGCGAGTACAAGCTGGAAAGCCAGCTGCACCTGGTCAATTGGCTGAGTGCCCGCTTTGGCGGAGCCAACGGACGCGGTCTGCATTTCGATGCAGCCACGATGGATGCGCGTGCTTTCTTCGCCGCCTTGCCGGTAGAGCAGCAGAGTGCATTCCTGCGCAATGTCTACTACGCCGAACTCAAGGCCGCTGGTCGCGAGTACAACGACGTGGACGGCTCGCGCCAGGGCAGCTATCTGCGCGGCCGCGAGGCGATTGCCACGCTGCTGCCGTCCAAGGACGCACAAGGTCGGGAAATCGCCTACGAAGGCGACCTCACCATGTTCAGCAGCGCGCTGTACTTCGATCAGAACGTTGACAGCGTGGCACGCCGTCGGCCGCTGCTTGGGAAGACCTACCTGAGCGAGGCGGAATGGATTGCCGCTGGCAGGCCCAGCTACGACGTGCCGTACTACACCGTGAACGATGCAGGCATCCACACCGACTTTGGCGGTGACATCAGTTTGATGGTGCCGGGGGGCCGCACCCTGGTCGGTGTCGATGGTGGCTTCAGTCCAGGTGCGGGTTCCGGCGTGCTGACCCAGGGCGAGGGCGACATCAACATCTACTCGCGTGACAGCCTGCTGCTGGGCCAGAGCCGCATTTTCACCACCTTCGGCGGCAATATCCTGGCCTGGTCGGCAGAGGGTGACATCAATGCCGGTCGTGGCAGCAAGACCACCGTGGTCTATACGCCGCAGCGCCGTGTGTACGACGCGATGGGCAATGTCGCGCTGTCGCCGAACACACCCAACACCGGTGCCGGCATCGCCACGCTCAATCCGATCTCCGAGGTTCCGCCGGGCGACATCGACCTGATCGCACCGCTGGGCACCATCGATGCCGGTGAAGCGGGCATCCGCGTGTCGGGCAACGTCAACCTTGCCGCGCTGCAGGTATTGAATGCCGACAACATCCAGGTGCAGGGCGAAGCAGTGGGCATCCCGGTGATCGCCGCGGTCAACGTCAGCGCATTGACCTCGGCCAGCGCCGCGGCCAACAGCGCGGTGCAGGCGGCGCAGGACATGGTCAAGCGGCAGACGCAGCAGACCCGGCCGTCGACGATCAGCGTGCAGGTGCTCGGCTTCGGCAATGAAACCAGCAGCGTGGCACCGCCGAGGCGCGAAGACGGCTACGACCCCGACAGTGTGGTGCAGGTGGTCGGCATGGGCAGCTTGAGCAACGAGCAACGTGCTCGTCTCGAATCGTCGACGACGAAGCGGCAGTGATGTGCATGCCCGCGCTCCGCGTGGCCAACGTGCGTGGTCGTGACCGCGCACGTCTGGCCGCATGCAATTGCCTTGCAGGTGCAATACGGCTGTTACCGCTGATGCACACACTTTCCGCATACGCAGCGCCCGCACATGGCGTCGGCCGATGTGCGCACCGGGGAACCGCTGCATCGGCATCACTTTCCGCATCGAGAAGCCACTGATGTCTTCAAATTTTCCGGCGCTGGCTTGGGCGCCGCTACCGTTCTTCCTGTTGTGCGTGATTCCGCTGGCCAGCGCGCAGAATGCTCCAGCAACCACGGCGGATGCGGCACCAGCTGCAGCGCCAGTGGAGCAGGCGCCGGCCGCCCGCGTCACCATCAACGAGTACCTGGTACGTGGCAACACCGTCCTGCAGGCGCGTGATATCGAAAAGGCGGTGACTGCCTATCTTGGCCCCGGTCGCACCATGGAAGATGTGGAAGCCGCGCGCAATGCCCTGCAGCAGGCCTACCAGGGCAAGGGCTACCAGTCGGTCTATGTCGATCTTCCCGAGCAGCAGGTTACCGGTGGTGTGGTGATCCTGCAGGTCACCGAGACCCGCATTGGCCAGGTCAGGGTGGTCGGTGCCGAGCACAATGATCCGCAGCGTCTGGCCGCTCGTGTGCCTGCCCTGCAGGCAGGTGCTGTTCCGGATTTCGAGCGTGCGCAATCGCAGCTGACCGAGCTGAACCGCAGTGGCAAGCGGCAGGTGGTACCGCTGGTAAAGCAGGGTGCCGCCGACGGCACCATGGACGTGGAACTCAAGGTCGATGACAAATCGCCGTGGCGCTACAGCGCGACGGTGAACAACGATCACAGCGTCGATACCGAGCCGCTGCGCAGCATCCTGACCGTTGGCCACGACAATCTATGGCAGCGCGAGCACACCGCTTCGCTGACGTTCTTTGCCGCGCCGCAGGACCTGGATCAGGCCAATGTATGGTCCGCTGCCTATGGCATGCCGCTAGGCAGTCCTGACTGGATGCTGGAGTTCTCCGGCTACCGCTCGGACAGCAACGTCGTCTCCACGGGGCAGACAAATGTCACCGGCAAAGGCCATGCGCTTGGCGTCAAGCTCAGCCATACCTTGCCGATGACCGGGGCATGGTGGCACCAGCTCTCGGCCGGGATCGATTTCAAGGATCTGGACGAATCCGTGGCGATGGTGGGCCAGGCTTCGAACTTCGCCCCGCTCAAGTACGCGCCGCTGACATTGGCCTATAGCGGCTTCCGCCAAGGCGACAAGCACCAGTTCAACCTCGGCCTGCAGGCGGTGTTCGGTGCACGCAGCATGTTTGGCTATGGCAGCAGTGATGACGAGTTCGACTGGAAGCGTGCTTATGCCGATCCCAGCTTCTTTGCCCTCAAGCTTGAGCTGAGCGACACCTATACGCTGGAGAGCGGCGCGCAGTGGTATGCGCGGTTGTCGGCACAGATGACCGACCAGCCTTTGGTGTCCGGCGAGCAGTTTGCCGCTGGCGGCATGTTCACCACCCGCGGTTACCGCTCGGCCGAAGGTATCGGCGACTACGGCGCGCTGGCCACGCTGGAATGGCGTACGCGGCCATTGGGCCTCTGGGGCCTGCAGGACTGGCGCTTCTATGGCTTCGTTGATGGGGCTTGGCTGGGCTTGCGCCAACCCTTGCCCGAACAGGCCGACAGCGCCTCGATGAGCGCCGTCGGCGTGGGCAGCAGCTTGCGCATCGGCCAGCACTACAACCTCCGCTTCGATTACGGCCGCACGCTCAGCGACGGCCCGACCACGACCAAGGACGCCAACCGGCTGCATCTCAGCGTTGGCGCCAGTTACTGATCCCGACATTCCACGACTTTCTGGAGATACCTTCAATGCAACGCTTCATTGCCCTGCTGTTGTTCTGTCTGAGCATGTCCATGCTCAATGTCGCGCACGCCGAAACCACCTGGTGGCAGGCCGACTGGAAGTACCGCAAGCCGATCACCGTGGATGCCAGCCCGAACGGCGCTGCGCTGGGTGGCAATCTTGGTCGCACGCCCGTGCTGATCCGCCTGCATACCGGCAACTTCGCCTTCGACGGCGTTGCGCCCGAGGGCAAGGACCTGCGCTTCATTGGCGCCGATGGCCACACCGTGCTCAATCACCAGGTCGAGCAGTACGACGCGGATCTCGGCATGGCGCTGATCTGGGTCGACGTGCCGACGATCAGCGGTACCGCCGCGCAGACGCTGTGGATGTACTACGGCAACCCGGGCGCCCCGGCTGCGGGCAATGGCCAGCGCGTGTTCGATCCGGACTACAGCGCGGTCTATCACTTTGCTGATAGCAGCGCCGAGGCGCGTGATACCACCGCATACGTGAATACATTGAGTGGCGAGTTCAAGCCGGCAGATGGCGCCATCATCGGTCGCGGCGCGCAACTTGGTGGCGCGCCGCTGCACTTGCCGGGTGCGCCATCGCTGGCCATCGCCGCTGGCGGTGCAATGACCTTCTCTGCGTGGATCAAACCGGACCAGCTTGGCCCGGACCAGGCCATCTATGCGCGTCGCGAAGGTGGCAATGTGTTGCTGGTGGGTGTGGACAACGGCGTGCCGTACGTGCGGGTGAACCAGCAGCGCAGCCAGCCGGTGCCGGCACTGGTGAACGGTCAATGGGCGCACATCGCAATGACCGCCGCCGACGGCGTGGTGACCCTGTACGTAGGTGGCCGCGAGGCCGTGCGGATGGACGCGGCCCTGCCCGCATTGGCCGGTGAAGCACTGCTCGGTGGCGACGCCGTCGCTGCTGACGCGGTCGGCGATGCCGCTGCTATTTCGGCCGCGCAGCCGTTCGCTGGCGTGGTCGATGAAGTGCGCGTGTCCAAGCTCGCCCGCCCGGCAACAGCCTTGCTGGCTGATGCCACTGCGCAGGGCGCAGAGTCGCGGTTGATCGCATTTGGTGAAGACGAGCAGTCGGCAGGCGTGAGCCACTTCGGCTTCATTCTCAAGGCGATGCCGGTCGACGCCTGGGTGGTGGTGATCGTGCTCGGCCTGATGCTGCTGTTGTCGTGGGCGATCATGATCGCCAAGAGCCGTTACTTCGGCACTGTTGCCAAGGCCAACGAGCGCTTCACCTCGCAGTACAAGAAGGTCACCGGCGCGCCGGTTGCTTCGCTGCTGGAACTGGAACGCACCGGCACGCTTGCACCGGAGATCCGCGAAAGCTCCACGTTGTGGCGCCTGTACCGCATTGCCATGGATGAAATGGACGGCCGCGGCTCGCATCATCATGGCTTGACCGCCGCCGCGATCACCTCCATCCGCGCATCGATGGACGCCGAAGTGACGCGTGAGACCGAGCGCATGTCCAAGCGCATGAACTGGCTCTCGACCACGATCGAAGGTGCGCCCTATATCGGCCTGTTCGGCACCGTCATCGGCATCATGCTGGTGTTCGCGGTGGCTGCCATGGCGGGTGCGGTTGACATCAACTCGGTCGCGCCGGGCATGGCTGCGGCACTGCTGTGTACCGCAGCCGGCCTTGGCGTCGCCATTCCCGCCCTGTTTGGCTACAACTGGCTTGCCTCACGCGCTGAAGCCATTGCCGCCGACATGTCGGTGTTCGTCGATGAGTTCACCGCACGCCTGGCCGAAGAGTTCGACCGCAGCACGCCGGCGACCGCGGCACGTCCGGTCCAGGCCTGAGGAGAACATCATGGCCAGGGCAAAGCGGTTCGGCATCAAGAAACGCGAGAAGGGCATCAACGTCACCCCGTTCGTCGATGTATTGCTGGTGGTGCTGGTGATCTTCATCCTCACCAGCAACGCCACCATTCCAGGCATTGAGGTCAACCTGCCGAAGGCCAGCTCCAGCATGGCGCTGGAGAAGCCCAAGACCAAGGCGATCACGGTCGACAACGCCGGGCAGATCTTCCTGGATGCCTATCCGGTGAGCCTGGCCGAGCTGGAGGACCGCCTGCGTACCGAGAAGGCACTGAGCCCGGACTTTCCGGTGATCGTGCGTGGCGACGCACAGGTGCAGTACGCACGCGTAGTCGAGGTGCTGGACCTGCTGCGCAAGATCGAGCTGACCCAGGTCGGCCTGGTCACCGGCAAAGTGCAGGGGTGAGGGCGTGACTTCCCTCCACTCCCACAGTGATGGCGCGGCACCGGCGTGGCGACGCTGGTGGCCGCTGCTGGCGGTGATCGGCGGCATTGGCGTGCTGGCGCTGCTGGTCTGGTTGTTGCTGTTCAAGAACACCGCCAGCACCCGCCGCCCGGTGGCCGATGTGCCAATGGTGATGCTGCCACCGCCACCTCTACCGCCACCGGAGCCCGAGCCGGAACCGCAGGACACGCCGGAAGAGGTGATGCCCGAACCGGAACCGCTGGATGAGGTGCCCAAGCCCAGCGAGGAAGCGCCAACTCCTGACACCGCCGACCCGGTGACGATGGACGCTGATGCGCAGGCGGGCAGTGACAGCTTCGGCATCCAGTCCGGCAGCGGCGGTGGCCGCAGCGGTACGGGCGCCGGTGGCGCCGGCAATGCCAGCTACGGCCGCTACCTCGGCTATGTGCTGCAACAAGCCGTCGCAAGTGACGACAAAGTGCGGCGACTGGCGTTCCAGCTGATGGTCAACGTGTGGCTGGACGAAAGCGGGCAGGTGACGCGCGTCGAGCTGGCCCGTGGCAGCGGCAATGGCGAGGCCGATGAAGCAGTGCTGCAGGCGATCCGCGCGATCGGCCGTATCGACGAGCGGCCACCGGCATCGCTGAGCTTCCCTGCGCGGGTACTGGTGCAGGGGCGCCGACCGGCCGGATGAGCATCCCGATCTCTTTTTTTCCCGATTCTTCCTTTCTGCGAGCAAGCCGATGACCTGTTCTACCTTACGTTCCGCGCTGCGCGGGTTGCGCACTACCACCCTCGCCGCCGGCGTCGCGCTGGTGCTTGCCAGCGGCGCTGCGCACGCCCAGGCCGGTGCCGGCGACAGCACCATGATCAAGTTGATCCGTGGCTTGATGGATAGCGGTGCGCTCAAGCCCGAGGTTGGCGCAGCCCTGTTGCTGGAAGCGCAGCGTGAAGCCGCACCGGCAGCTGCCACTGCCACCGCGGTGGTGGCGCAACCCGGCGATGTCCGCGTGCCCTATATCCCGCAGAGCGTGCGCGATGAAATCCGCGAAGAGGTCAAGGCCAGCGTGATGGCCGAAGCCAAGGACCAACGCTGGGCCGCACCCGACCAGGTGCCGGAGTGGACGCAGCGTTTGAAGGTGCAGGGCGATGTGCGTGTACGCAACGAAAGCCGCCTGTATTCCCAGCGCAACAGCGACATCGAGGTGGATTGGGCGCGCATCAATGCCGGCAATGGCTATGACGTCAACGGTAATACCAACCTGGATCTGCCAGCGCTGCGCAACAGCCGCCAGGACCGCAACAACTCCTGGCGCATCCGCGCGCGTCTTGGTGTGGTAGCCGAGCTGGGCGCGCACACCCGTGCCGGTGTGCGTCTGGCGACCGGCAACGACAATGGCCCGGTATCCACTACCCAGACACTCGGTGGCGGCCTGGGCAAGAAGGACGTGTGGTTGGACCAGGCGTGGTTGTCATGGTCGCCGCTGGCGGGACTGGACATCCAGGGCGGCCGTTTCGGCAATCCGTACTGGTCCACCGATACATTGTTTTCCAATGACCTCAACTTCGACGGTATGGCGATCAAGTACGCGCATCCCATCGGAGGCGACGGCCTCTCTCTGTTCGCAACGCTGGGTTTGACGCCGCTGGAGTATTCCTCCGACAGCTTCCCCAGCACCAGCCAGAACAAGATGAAGAGCGAGAACAAATGGCTCAATGGCCTGCAGGTGGGCGCGGACTGGCAGTTCGGTGACGCGCAGAAACTGCGCGCCGCAGTGGGTTACTACGACTTCCGCAACATCGCCGGTGAGTACTCGCAGCCCTGCGCGTTGTATGCAGGTGCCGATTACTGCAGCAGCGACTGGACGCGTCCGGCGTTCATGCAGAAGGGCAATACGCTGATGCTGCTGCGTAACATCGCGGTCAACCCGCTGGATCCGGCCAATACGCCGATGCCGCAATACGTGGGACTGGCCTCGGAGTTCGAACTGCTCGACCTCAATCTTGCATGGGAAACCCCCTTGTTCGACGGCATGGGTCTGCGCGTCGAGGGCCACGCCATCAAGAACCTTGCCTATGATCCCAAGCAAATGTGGAAGCGCGCACAAGGCGGCATCGTCACCAACCTTGCTGCGCCGGTGAATGGCGTGGCGGGCCCGCAGGACATCCGTAGCGGTGACATGGCCTATATGGCGCAGGCAACGTTTGGTCAGTTGGCACTCAAGCAGGCCGGCGATTGGAACCTGGCCCTGGGCTACAAGCGGCTGGAGGCGGATTCATTGCCCGATGCCTACAACGACTCCAACTTCCATCTCGGCGGCACCAATGCGAAGGGCTACTACCTGGGCGGCTCCTACATGTTCGACAGGAACGTGTGGCTGACCGGGCGCTGGATGGCAGCCAAGGAAGTGACTGGCGCACCGCTGTCGATCGATGTCTTCCAACTGGAAGTGAACGCAGGCTTCTGACCGGCGTCCGCACGCTCTCAATCGAGGAGGCAGCTTCTGCTGCCCCGACATCACAACTGGAAGGACCTGCTAAATGACGACCGATACCGTACTCGACCAAGACACGACACCGGCTGCAGATGCTCCGGCGGTGCAAGTTGAAAGTGATGCTGGCAGCACGCCTCCCGCTTGGCCGATGCTTTACCGCAACCCGGTGGTGCTGTCCTCGCAGGCACATGGCCATTGGCGGTTGCGCGCTGGCGATGCCGCGTTTGCCGCTGGCAGCCATTCCGTGCCGCTGATGATCGGCGAGTTTGCCGCTGCCTCGCGGGCCTACCCGATGGTGTTCGCCGGTCCGGACCACCTGCCGGTGGCCGTGCTTGGCCTGGAAGCGGAGCAGAACCGCTTCGTCATTGCCGACCTATGGCGGCCGCAGACCTATGTGCCTGCTTACCTGCGGCGCTATCCGTTCGTGTTCGCCCGTACCAGTAATCCCGATGGCTATGTACTAGCCATCGATGCCGATGCGGACATGCTGGTGCAGGATGGCGAGGAAGGTCAGCCGTTGTTCGAAGGTGACCAGCCGGCGGCGATCACCCGCCAGGCCATGCAGTTCTGCGAAACCTTCACCCGTGAAGACGCCGCCACCCGCGCGTTCAGTGCGGCGCTGGCCGATGCGGGCGTGCTGGTACCGCGGCAGGCCGATGTAGCCCACGCGGATGGCCGAAGGCACAGCCTGCAGGGCTTCCATGTGGTCGATCCGGCGCGCCTTGCGGCCTTGCCGGACGCCACCGTGTTGCAGTGGCATCGGCAGGGCTGGCTGGCCCCGGTGCACTTCCACCTGGCCTCGTTGGCGCGGTTCGCCGACTTGACCACCGACTGATCCTGTTCACGCGTGGCGCCGGGCAGGTGCCGTCGCAGTCCTTGCCGATTGCAGGCGGCAAGGTTGACGGTGACTGCCCGGTGACCACGCCCTTGGTGTGGATGCGCGGTTTTGCAGAAATGCCTGCAAGCGTCTTTGCACGGGTGCTGGCGGCGGCACCTCCGTCGCATCCAGTTGTGATCCGGGTGTCTGAAAGGGGTTAGCTGCACAGCACGCAATGGTCGCCAAGCCAAGGGCGAATGGCGGTACTGCGTCCAAGCCTTCGGCTCGAAGGCGACGACATCCAGGGTTGTCAGCGGATTTGACCCGCCCGCGTCACAGGTGCAAGCTCGGGTACAGCGCTGCGCAACTCAGGAGTCCCGATCATGACTGCTGTAGGTTCGATGAGTACCCCGGGCGACAAGCTGCCGCCCTCACGTTTGTGGCGTGTGTTCTGGCTGCAGGGGGTGATTCCCAGCAACCTGTTATGGGCCGCCGCGCTTTGGGCGCTGGCACAGGGCAAGACCAGCTTGCTACTCGGCCTGTTCGCCGTCTTGCTGCTCTACACCGGCTGGATCATTCCCACGGTGTGGCGGGCCGCACCCAGTGCACATACCCCTGGCTATGGCATGGCCGCACGCGGCCTGACCGTGGCATGGGGCGTGAATACCGTGCTGGTGATCTTCTTCCTGTTGCTGCAGCTTGCGACCTGAGCGGGTTGCAAGCTGGCAACGCTGCGTGCTGGTTGAGCTGCGCCCTAATAGAACTGCACAGGTGCGCCATCGCGGTCAAACGCGGCGAAGCGGCTGATCTGGCCGTCGTTGACCGCATTGACCATCAAACGTAGTGGCTGTGCGGCTTCATCACTGGAGGGAGCAATGCCGGCGCGGCCGTCCAGCGAGGCGACGAATACCAGGTCCCAGGCCAGGCCGGTATTTGCGGATTCGGCGGCCAGTGCAGCGAACGAGGCGATTTCCTGCGGGGCTTTGTCCACGCACAGCACCGGACTCAGGGTGCCGCCTTCACCGCTGTCATGGCGCGCATGTTGATCGGCGGTTGGTGATTCGGGGAGGTCGGCTTTGACGAACACGAACAACAGGCGTTGTGGCTCGGTCTGCTCCAGCGCGGCACGCAGTAGATCGTCGAAATCACTCAGCATCATGATTGTTTTCACAAGGAGGAAGCCATTGAGAAGCCATGCTGCCACAGCTGACCAAGGTCTGGCTGGGGTCTGAATTGATTTAAGTCATGCCATCGTCGCAATGCCCCGCGTAGGCTGGCAGCCTGTCAACAAAGGCGAGGGCATCCCGGCATGCCGGGCGAGCGTGCAAACGTGGAGTCAGAAGGTGAAACAGCCATGAGCCAACTCACCGACGGCTTCGGTCGCAGCTTTCCATACCTGCGTCTGTCGCTGACCGAGGCCTGCAACTTCCGTTGCAGCTACTGCCTGCCCGACGGTTATCAAGCCGATGGTCGGCCGCAGTTCATGGCGGTGGATGAAATCGAGCGCCTGGTGCGCGGTTTTGCCGCACTGGGCATGCACAAGATCCGCCTGACCGGCGGCGAACCCAGCCTGCGCAAGGACCTGCCGCAGATCATCGCTACCGTGGCGCAGGTGCCGGGTATCCGCAAAGTGGCCATCACCACCAATGGCTGCCTGCTGCCGCGGCATCTGCCCGGCTGGCACCGCGCCGGGCTGACTGCGCTCAATGTCAGCATGGACAGCCTGCAACGTGATCGCTTCCACGCAATCACCGGCCACGATCGGCTGCCCGAGATCATGGAAGGCATCGCTCTCGCCCAGGAGCTGGGCCTGCAATCGATCAAACTCAACGCGGTGCTGCTGCGCGGCCTCAACGATGACGAGCTGCCGGCGTGGATGGAGTTCCTGCGCGAGCGCCCAATCAGCGTGCGCTTCATCGAGCTGATGCGCACCGGTGACAACCGCGAGTACTACGAGCGCCATCATCTGCGCGCCGACGTGGTGATCGAACAACTGTTGGCTGCCGGTTGGAGTGAGCGCAAGCGCGCCGCCGATGCCGGCCCGGCACGTGAGTTCAGCCACCCCGAGCATCGCGGCAGCATTGGCATCATCGCCCCGTATTCAAAGGATTTCTGCAAAGGCTGCAATCGCCTGCGGGTTACTGCGCGCGGCGATCTGCGCCTGTGCCTGTTCGGCGACTTCGGCGTGGCGCTGCGCCCGCTGCTGCAGTCCGACGCGGACCAGGATGCGCTGCTGGCGCGCATCACCACCCAGCTTGGGCTCAAGGCGGCCGGGCATGGACTGCACTTCGGCCAGACCGGGCTTACCCCGCACCTGGCCTCGATTGGAGGATGAAACAAGCAATGAGTGGGCAGATAAGTGCGGCATTCCATATGGCCGATGTACGCGACAAACGCATCACCCGCCGTCGCGCGGTGGCGGTGGGTGAACTGATCGCCGGGCCTGTTGCCTATCCATTGATCGTCGAGCGCCGCCTGCCCAAGGGTGATGCGCTGGTGATGGCTGAGATTGCCGGTCTGCAAGGCGCAAAGATGGCCTCGGCATTGATGCCGATGTGTCATCCGCTGCCGTTGGAGCTGGTGCGCGTGTACTGCGCGCCGGTGCCGGAACGGCAGGCGATCCGGGTCTGGTGCGAGTGCGCCAGCGAAGCGCGTACCGGTGTGGAGATGGAGGCACTGGCCGGCGTCAATGCGGCCTTGCTGACCTTGTACGACCTGAGCAAGCCGGTCGAGCCGGCGCTGGAAATCAGTGCCATCCGCCTGCTGTTCAAGGAAGGCGGCAAGAGCGGGGTGTGGACACACCCGCAAGGCATGGATGCCGGCGAGCTTGAACGTTTCCGGCCGCGCCCGCCCAAGACCCTGGGGGCCGCGCGCTGTGCGGTGATCACCCTCAGCGACCGCGCCAGCCGTGGCGATTACGTCGACGAGTCCGGGCCGGTGCTGGTCAAGGGCCTACAGGCCTTGGGCGGTGACGTGGTCAGCAATGAAGTATTGGCAGACGGCATCGAACCCCTTGTCGCGCGGCTGCGTGCGCTGTCTGCCGATGGCGTGCGTCTGTGCCTGTGCACTGGCGGCACTGGCTTGGGCCCACGTGATCTGACACCCGAGGCCTTGCAAGCATTGGGCGGACGCCCGGTGCCGGGGATGGCGCAGATGCTGCGCGGGCTCAGTGCCCAGCACACACCGATGGCCTGGCTGAGCCGCGCAGAAGTCGTGCAGCTGGACGATCTGCTGGTCATCGCCCTGCCTGGCAGCCCGCGCGCCGCCGCACAGTGCATGAACATCCTCACCCCCGTGCTCGGCCATGCGCTGGCAATGATGGATGGGGGCGCACACGCATGATCAGTTATGCGCAGGCCCTGCAGCAGTTGCTGGCAGCCGCACCGGCAGCACGCAGCGAACAGGTTTCCATCGATGCTGCCGCCGAGCGGATACTGGCCGCACCGGTAAACAGCGCGCAGGACCTGCCGCCGTTCGACAACGCTGCGATGGACGGCTTCGCGCTTTGCGCGAACGGGCAACCGGTGGCAGCGGGCCGCGTGCTGCAGGTGCAGGGTTGGCAGGCCGCAGGCGATACCGCCGCTGCAGGTGGCGATTCCGCGCAGGCCTGGGAAATCATGACCGGCGCGCGCATGCCGTCGGGTCTGGACAGCGTGGTGCCTATTGAACAGGTCGAGGTGCTGGAGGCCGTGGATGGCCGTCCCACTCGCGTGCGCCTGCAGGCGCTGGTGAAGCCAGGACAACACGTCCGCCTGCGCGGTCAGGACGTGGAGCAGGGCGAAACCGTGCTGGCTGCGGGGGCGCCGCTGGACGTCAATGCGATGACCTTGCTGCATGCGCTCGGCGTAGCCACGGTGCAGGTACAGCAACAGCCAAAGCTTGCGGTGATCAGTACCGGCAAGGAACTGATCAGCGATGCGACTGCGGAACTGCAGTCCGGGCAGATCCGCGACAGCAACCGCCCGTTCCTGGTCAGCCGCCTGCGTGCAGCAGGTGCTGATGTGGTCTGGAACGGTGTGGTCAGCGATGACGTGGCCGCGTTTGATGCCGCTCTGGATGCGGCCTTGGCTGCCGGCGCCCGCGTGGTGTTGAGCACCGGCGCAGTGTCGCAGGGACGCTATGATTTCATTCCCGATGCGCTGCGTGCACGCGGTGCCGAGATTCTGTTCCATAAGGTCGCCATCCGTCCGGGCAAGCCGCTGCTGTTCGCGCGCCTTGCCGATGGCACGCTGTACTTCGGCTTGCCGGGTAACCCCATTTCTGCCGCAGTTGGCCTGCGTTTCTTTGTCGAGCCGGTGTTGCGAAAGATGCTGGGTCTGGCCGAAGAGGTCGTTCTGCAGTTGCCACTGCAGGCTGACGTGCGCAAGCCACCGGGCCTGCGTTTCCATGCGCGCGCACGCGTGCAGGCGGATGCAAGTGGGCAGCTGAGAGTGAGTGTGCTGGCCGGGCAGGAATCATTCCGCCTCAAGACCATGCTGCGCGCCAATGCGTGGGTGGTGCTGGAAGGCGAGGGTGACCTGGCCACCGCCGGCAGTCTGGTACGTGTACAGGGCTGGGGCCACCGCGAGCCGGTGCAGCTCAGTCCGCAGGAGATGTCATGAAAGAGATAGTGGTGCAGCTGTTTGGTGCGTTCTCCGAGCTGGACCCGCAGCGCGAGATCAGCGTGCCGGTCGAAGGCGGGCAGGTCATCGACCTGCGCAGGGCGCTGCGCGCATTGCTGCAGCAGCGCTACCCGCAGTTCCGTGCCGGCCTGGTCGATTACTCGGCATTCGCCGACGAACAACGCGTATTGCGCGACAACGATGTGCTGCCCGGCGACGGGCGGGTGGCGATCCTGCCACCGGTAAGTGGAGGCTGAGATGAGCTTCGAAAGTGTATGGAAAGTGGTGGACCGTGCCGATGCGCCGATTGATCCGAGCGAAGGTATTGCCGCCGTGTCCGATCCGGGCTTCGGTGGTATCGACGTCTTCATCGGCAAGGTACGTGATCTGAACCAGGGCCGGCCGGTGCTGGGCATTACCTACGACCTGTTCGAGCCGTTGGTCATCAACGAGTTCCAGCGCCAGATTGCTGAGATCACCGCTGACTTCGGCCCGCGTATCAAGTTGTACGTGGCGCATGCCAAGGGTCGTCTGGCGGTAGGTGATGTCGCCGTGGTGGTCGCCGCTGGCAGCCCACACCGTGATGAGGCCTTCCGCGCCTGCCGGCAGTTGATCGAGGGGGTGAAGCACCGTTCGCCGATCTGGAAGCAGGAGCATTACCAGGATGGCGACAGCGAGTGGAGCGAGGGCTGCAGCCTGTGCCAACCCGACACCGAGCATGCGCACATCGACGGACATGTCCACGACCACTCACATTGAGCCGGCACCGGTCGCCGGCATCGTGCTGGCCGGCGGGCTGTCCAGCCGCATGGGCCAGGACAAGGCGCTGCTGCGCTGGCGTGGGCGCACGCTGCTCGAACACAGTTGTGCGCTGCTGAGTACGCTTGGTGCCCATCCGGTAAAGGTGAGCGGCGACTATCCCGGCTTCGATTCGGTGCCCGATGCGGTACCGCGCTGCGGCCCGCTGGGCGGCCTGCACAGCGTGGTGGAAACCCTGGATGACGGACCGGCATGGGTAGTACCGGTGGATATGCCCTTGCTGGATGTGACATTGCTGCGACAGCTGGCTGGGGCGGGAGCCGCGTCGTGTGCAACTTTTTGCGGGGAACCGGTGCCGATGTACTTGAACATCGACGGCACATGTCGCAGTCTGCTGTATGAAATGGTCACGGGTACAGACGGGCCACGCTCGCTACGGATGTTCCAACGCCGCCTCGGTGGCCTGGAGTTGCCGCTGCCAGCCGGTGCCGAAGCCCGCCTTGTGAACTGCAATACCCCCAGCCAATGGGAGGAAGTTGCGTCATGAAAGTCCAGATCCAGTCGCAGTCGCTACGGCTGCGCATTGATGAAAGCGAGCTGGCACGCCTGCTCGCTGGCGAGGTGCTGGAGAACCAGACCTGGCTTGGCACGCCCGGAGCCCTGTCGCAGCGCTTGCAGCTGCACGACATGGCGGAGGCGCTGCTGGATGGCGATGCAAACACGTTGATGATCAAGCTGCCGCGCGAAGACGTGCTGGCGCTGCAGGCGCGTCTGCCATGCCGTGACGGCTTGAGCTTCACCCTGCAAGCGCAGGCGCAACCATTGCAGCTTCAGTTCGATGTGGATGTACGTGACAGCGTGCGTCAACGCGGCGTGCAGCGCCGCAATCCGGCCGACGCCGTAAGCATCAGTTGATATTTGTCAGGTAGTCGGCGCGAGAGCGCCGTTGGATTGATCAAGATCAAGACTGCCCCAGGGGGCGCCGGGCCTAATGACGCCGTGGCGACTGGGCAAGCAACAGCACAGCAAGCCAGCGCCGTATCAAACAGCCTTGGAGCGATGCATGAGTGCCAGTCGCGATGTAGCAAAGCAGAGCAGTTCCGGTCCCGGTCGCGTCATCAACGATTGGAGGCCGGAGGATCCTGATTACTGGGAACGCACCGGCAAGAAGGTCGCCACCCGCAATCTGGTCATATCGATACCGTCACTGCTGCTGGCGTTCTCGGTTTGGGTGTTGTTCTCGGCGGTGACCATCAGCCTGCCCAAGATCGGCTTCGCCTTCACCACCGATCAGCTGTTCTGGCTGGTGGCCCTGCCCAGCCTGTCCGGCGCCACGCTGCGCATCTTCTATTCCTTCGTCATCCCGATCTTCGGCGGCCGCCGCTGGACCGCGTTGTCGACCGCATCGCTGCTGCTGCCGACCTTGTGGCTGGGCTTTGCGGTGCAGAACCCGGCCACGCCGTATTGGGTGTTCGTGCTGATTGCCATCCTCTGTGGCTTCGGCGGCGCCAACTTCTCCTCGTCGATGTCCAACATCTCCTTCTTCTATCCCAAGCAACGCCAGGGCATGGCGCTGGGTTTGAATGCGGGTCTGGGCAACGTCGGCGTATCGGTATCGCAGGCCGTCGTTCCGTTGGTGATCAGCGTTGGCGTGTTTGGCGCCATGGGTGGAGCGCCGCAAGCGGTCGTGGATGGCGGTTCGCCGCTGTTCGTGCAGAACGCAGGCTTCATCTGGGTGCCGTTCATTGCGTTCTTCGCGATTGCCGCCTGGTTCGGCATGAATGACCTGACCAGCGCCCGCTCCTCGTTCTCCGAGCAGGCGGTGATTTTCCGCCGCAAGCACAATTGGTTGATGTGCTGGTTGTATATCGGCACCTTCGGTTCATACATCGGCTTTTCCGCTGGTTTCCCGATGTTGGTGAAGAGCCAGTTCCCGGACGTGAATCCTCTGGCCTATGCCTTCATCGGCCCGCTGCTTGGCGCACTGATGCGCTCGGTGGGCGGCAGCATGGCGGATCGCTGGGGCGGCGCACGCCTGACCTTCTGGGTATTTGCGCTGATGATCGCGGCGGTATTCGGTGTGCTGCACTTCCTGCCCAGCAATGGCCAAGGCGGCAACTTCTACGGTTTCCTGCTGTCGTTCATGGCCTTGTTCGTGCTCAGCGGCATCGGCAACGGCACCACCTTCCGGATGATCCCGGTGATCTTCCGCACCCTGCACGATCGCCTGTCGGCCAATGAAGGTGCCGAAGGCAAGAAGGCCGCTGCCCATCAGGCCAGCATCGAATCCGCCGCCGTTGTCGGCTTCTCCGGCGCCATCGGTGCCTATGGCGGCTTCTTCATCCCCAAGAGCTACGGCTCGTCCATCACCTTGACCGGCAGCCCGGACATGGCGCTGTACGGCTTCATTGCGTTCTACATCACCTGCCTGGTCGTGACCTGGTGGTGGTACTACCGGCGCGGGGCTGAAACCCCCTGCTGAGTAACACACGCACCGCAGCCAGATTCCACACATAGCCACGATGCAGCAGTTTGCGAACGGAGATTCACCATGAGCTATTTCCTTGATCGCTTGCAGTTCTTCAAGCGGGATCCACAACCCTTTGCCGATGGCCACGGGTTCAGCAAGAGCGAAGGGCGGGACTGGGAAAACAGTTATCGCGCCCGCTGGCAGTACGACAAGATCGTACGTTCCACCCACGGCGTGAACTGCACCGGCTCCTGCAGCTGGAAGATCTACGTCAAGAACGGCCTGGTCACCTGGGAAACCCAGCAGACCGACTACCCGCGCACCCGCCCGGACCTGCCCAATCACGAACCACGCGGCTGCCCGCGTGGCGCCAGCTATTCCTGGTACCTGTACAGCGCCAACCGGCTCAAGTACCCGTTGATCCGCGGCACCTTGCTGCGCATGTGGCGGCAGGCGCGCAAGACCATGTCACCGGTCGAGGCCTGGGGCAGCATCGTGCAGGACCCGGCCAAGTCGCGTGAGTACAAGCGTCGCCGCGGCATGGGCGGTTTCGTGCGCCTGAACTGGGACGAGGCCAACGAGATCATCGCCGCCTCCAACCTCTACACCACCAAGGAATATGGCCCGGACCGCATTGTCGGTTTCTCGCCGATCCCGGCGATGTCGATGGTGTCCTACGCCGCCGGTGCGCGCTATCTGTCGCTGCTCGGTGGTGCCTGTCTGTCCTTCTACGATTGGTACTGCGATCTGCCGCCGGCCTCGCCGCAGGTATGGGGCGAGCAGACCGACGTGCCGGAATCGGCCGACTGGTACAACAGCCGCTACATCATCGCCTGGGGCTCGAACGTGCCGCAGACGCGCACGCCCGACGCGCACTTCTTCACCGAGGCGCGTTACAACGGCACCAAGACGGTGTCGATTTGCCCCGACTACTCCGAGCTGGCCAAGCTCACCGACCATTGGCTGCATCCCAAGCAGGGCACCGACGCCGCATTGGCATTTGCCTTCGGCCACGTAATCCTGCGCGAGTTCCACGTCGACACGCCCTCGCAATACTTCCAGGACTACTGCCGCCAGTACTCGGACATGCCGATGCTGGTGCGCATCGAGCGCCGCGCCGATGGTCGCCTGGTGCCGGGCCACTTCCTGCGCGCCAGCGAGCTGGGCGGTCTGGGCGAGAGCAACAACCCCGAGTGGAAGACGCTGGCGTTCGACGAGAACAGCGGCGACATCACCGTGCCGAATGGCTCGGTCGGCTTCCGCTGGGGCGAGAAGGGCAAGTGGAACATCGAAGAAAAGGCCAGCGATGGCCATGACACCCGCCTGCGCCTGAGCCTTGCCGACATCCACGACGGCATCGAGGCGGTGAGCTTCCCGTACTTCGGTGGCATCGAGAGCGACGGCTGGACCGCCGCACCGGCCGAAGAAGTGCTGGAGCGCAATATCCCGCTGCGTCGCCTGCCGCTGGCCGATGGCGGCGAAGCGCTGGTTGCCACGGTCTATGACCTGCTGCTGGCGCAGTACGGCGTGGATCGCGGCTTCGGCGGTGCCAATGTCGCCAAGAGTTTCGATGACAACGTGCCGGGCACACCCGCCTGGCAGGAGCGGATCACCGGTGTGTCACGCGCCGAGGTGATCGAGATCGCCCGTGAGTTCGCCCGCACCGCCGACAAGACCCATGGTCGCAGCATGATCATCGTCGGCGCCGGCATGAACCACTGGTTCCACAACGACATGAACTACCGTGGCCTGATCAACATGCTGGTCATGTGCGGTTGCGTCGGTCAGACCGGTGGTGGCTGGGCACATTACGTGGGCCAGGAAAAGCTGCGCCCGCAGACCGGCTGGCAGCCGCTGGCCTTCGGCCTGGACTGGAGCCGTCCGCCGCGCCAAATGAACGGCACCTCGTTCTTCTACTTCAATACCGGGCAGTGGCGTTACGAGAAGCTGCAGGTCGACGAACTGCTTTCACCGCTGGCCGATGCCTCCAAGTACAGCGGCAGTCTGGCCGACCTCAACCTGCGCGCGGTGCGCATGGGCTGGCTGCCGAGCGCGCCGCAGCTGGACCGCAATCCGCTGCAGCTGGTGCGCGAGGCCGAGCAGGCCGGTATCGCGCCGGCCGACTACGCGCTGTCCAAGTTCAAGGATGGCTCGCTGGACTTCGCCTTCGCCGACCCGGATGCCGCGCAGAACCACCCGCGCATGATGTTCATCTGGCGCTCCAACCTGCTCGGCTCCTCCGGCAAGGGCCACGAGTACATGCTGCGGCATCTGCTCGGCACGCGTCACGGCCTGCAGGGCAAGGACCTGGGCGAGATGGGCGCGGTCAAGCCCGAGGACGTGAAGTGGCATGACGAAGCCCCGGAAGGCAAGCTCGACCTGCTGGTGACGCTGGACTTCCGCATGTGCACCACCGCGCTGTACTCGGATATCGTGCTGCCGACCGCCACCTGGTACGAGAAGGACGACCTCAATACCTCGGACATGCATCCCTTCATCCACCCGCTGTCCAAGGCGGTGGACCCGGCCTGGGAATCGCGCAGCGACTGGGACATCTTCAAGGGCGTTGCACGCACGCTCAGCGAGATGGCACCGGGCGTGCTTGGTGTCGAGAAGGATCTGGTGCTGGTGCCAACCCTGCACGACACGCCCAACGAACTGGGCATGCCGTTCGGCGTCGCCGACTGGAAGAAGGGCCAGTGCGAAGCCATCCCCGGCAAGACCATGCCGAGCATGGCGGTGGTCGAGCGCGACTACCCCAATCTCTACCGCAAGTTCACCTCGTTGGGCCCGCTGCTGGACAAGCTCGGCAACGGCGGCAAGGGCATGAGCTGGGATACCAAGCACGAGGTGGAATTCCTCGGCAAGCTCAACCACACCGTGCTGGAGGAAGGCATCAGCAAGGGCCGCCCGTCCATCGACACGGCGATCGATGCCTGCGAAGTGGTGCTGCACCTGGCACCCGAAACCAATGGCCATGTCGCGGTCAAGGCCTGGGAATCGCTGGGTACCTTCACCGGTCGCGAGCACACCCATCTGGCGCTGGGCAAGGAACACGAGGCGATCCGCTTCCGTGACATCCAGGCGCAGCCGCGCAAGATCATTTCCTCGCCGATCTGGTCCGGATTGGAAGACGACAACGTTAGCTACAACGCTGGCTACACCAACGTGCACGAGTTGATCCCGTGGCGCACGATCACTGGTCGCCAGCAGTTCTACCAGGACCACGAGTGGATGATCGACTTCGGTGAGGCCTTCATGAGTTACCGGCCACCGGTCAATACACGCACGGTGGAACCGCTGCTCAACAAGCGCCAGAACGGCAACAAGGAGATCGTGCTGAACTGGATCACCCCGCACCAGAAGTGGGGCATCCACAGCACCTACAGCGACAATCTGATCATGCAGACCCTGTCGCGTGGCGGCCCCATCGTCTGGTTGAGCGAGGACGACGCGCGCAATGCCGGCATCGAGGACAACGACTGGATCGAGCTGTTCAACGTCAACGGTGCGATCGCCGCGCGTGCGGTAGTCAGCCAGCGGGTGATGCCGGGCATGGCGATGATGTACCACGCCCAGGAACGCATCATCAACGTGCCGGGTTCGGAGATCTCCGGCACCCGCGGCGGCATCCACAACTCGGTGACCCGCATCGTGCTCAAGCCTACCCACATGATCGGCGGCTACGCGCAGCTGGCCTGGGGCTTCAACTACTACGGTACCTGCGGTACCAACCGCGATGAGTTCGTGATCGTGCGCAAGATGGACAAGATCGATTGGCTGGATGACGAGCAATCAAACTCGAATGCCTCGGGCGCTGCACGGGAGGTGGTGTGATGAAAGTACGTGCCCAGATTGCGATGGTCTTGAACCTGGACAAGTGCATCGGCTGCCACACCTGCTCGATCACCTGCAAGAACGTGTGGACCTCACGTGAAGGCGTGGAGTACGCCTGGTTCAACAACGTCGAAACCAAGCCCGGCATCGGCTACCCCAAGGAATGGGAAAATCAGGAAAAGTGGAACGGCGGCTGGGTGCGCAACAGCGCCGGCAAGCTGGTGCCGCGCGCCGGTGGCCGCTGGCGGATGCTGGCCAAGATCTTCTCCAACCCCGACCTGCCGCAGATCGACGACTACTACGAGCCGTTCGACTTCGATTATCAGCACCTGCACGACGCGCCCGAGCTGAAGCATCAGCCGACCGCGCGCCCGCGCTCGCTGCTGACCGGCCAGCGCATGGAGAAGATCGAGTGGGGCCCGAACTGGGAGGAAATCCTCGGTACCGAGTTCTCCAAGCGATCGCGCGATTACAACTTCGACAAGGTGCAGAAGGAGATCTACGGCGCCTTCGAAAAGACCTTCATGATGTACCTGCCGCGCCTGTGCGAGCACTGCCTCAACCCGGCCTGTGTCTCGGCCTGTCCCTCCGGTGCGATCTACAAGCGCGAGGAAGACGGCATCGTGCTGATCGACCAAGACAAGTGCCGTGGCTGGCGCATGTGCGTATCGGCCTGCCCGTACAAGAAGATCTATTACAACTGGAAGAGCGGCAAGTCCGAGAAGTGCATCTTCTGCTACCCGCGCATCGAGATGGGCGAGCCCACCGTGTGTTCGGAAACCTGCGTGGGTCGCATCCGCTACCTCGGGGTGATGCTGTACGACGCCGACCGTATTGCTGAGGCTGCATCGGTGGCGGCGGAGAAGGACCTGTACCAATCGCACCTGGACATCTTCCTGGACCCGTTCGACCCGGCGGTGATAGCCGCCGCACGTGCCGAAGGCATCCCCGACAGCTGGCTGGAATCGGCCAAGCAGTCGCCGGTCTACAAGCTGGCCATCGACTGGAAGCTGGCGCTGCCGCTACACCCGGAATACCGCACCCTGCCGATGGTCTGGTACGTGCCGCCGTTGTCGCCGATTCAATCGGCGGCCGAGCGTGGCCACGTTGGCATGAGCGGTGAACTGCCGGATATCGCCTCGCTGCGCATCCCGGTGCGTTACCTGGCCAATCTGCTGACGGCTGGTGATGAAGCGCCGGTTATCCGCGCCTTGGAACGGTTGATGGCGATGCGCGCCTGGCGCCGTGGCAAGAATGTGGACGGCGTGGAAGACATGCGCGTGCTCGAACAGGTTGGTTTGACCCCGGCGCAGGTGGAAGAGATGTACCGCTACCTGGCCATTGCCAACTACGAGGACCGCTTCGTCATTCCGAGTGCGCACCGTGAGTACGCCAACGATGCCTTCGGCGAACGCGGCGGTTGCGGCTTCACCTTTGGCAATGGTTGCAACGGCGACAGCCCGGCCGACCTGTTCACCCAGCGCAAGAGCACCACCTTTGCGGTGCATCCCAATCGCCAGCACCGGCACGAGGTGACGAAATGAGTGTGCTCAAGCTGATTGGTGTCTTGCTGGATTACCCACGTGACGAGCTTTGGCAGCATGGCGAGGAGCTGCTCGAGGCCTGCGACGATCCGGCGCTGTCGACGGCCCGTCGCGGGCAGTTGCAGGCCTTCGTCCGTGACCTGCTTGCTACCGACCCGCTGGACGCGCAGGACCGCTGGCTGGCCACTTTCGACCGTGGCCGCTCGATGAGCCTGTTGGTGTTCGAACACATCCACGGCGAATCACGTGACCGCGGCCAGGCCATGGTCGACCTGATCGATGCCTATCGCAAGAACGGTTTCGAGCTGGATGCGCGCGAGTTGCCCGATTACCTGCCGCTGCTGCTGGAATACCTGTCGCACCGGCCGCAGGCCGAAGCCAAGGACTGGCTGCACCACATCGGCCACATCGCCGGCATGCTCGCCGCGCGTGCCGCCGAACGGCAGCTGCCGCACGCGGTGCTGCTGGAGATCCTGGTCGAGGCGGGCGAGGGCAAGGTCAACTTGGCCGTGCTGCGTCAGCGCGCAAGCGAAGAAGTGCGCGACGACACCGTCGAAGCCATGGACCGCCTGTGGGAAGAGGAAGCAGTGCGCTTTGGCGCCGATGCACCTTCGCAGGAGTGTGATCCACCCCATCGTTCACCGGCACGCGCGCAGCCGCGGGAGATCCAGCCATGAATTACCTCAATCAGTTCGCCTTCCAGTTCTATCCCTACATCGCGGTGGCGGTGCTGTTGATCGGCAGCTGGGCGCGCTATGACAAGGCCATGTACAGCTGGCGTACCGGCTCCACCCAGTTGCTGTCCGACCGCGGCATGCGCTTTGGCAGCAACTGCTTCCACATCGGCATCATCGCCATCCTCGGCGGCCACTTCGTCGGCCTGCTGACCCCGCATGCGCTGTACGAGCCCTTCATCACTTCCTCGCAGAAGCAGTTGCTGGCGATGGTGGTGGGTGGCTTCTTCGGTGCGCTGTGCTTCGTCGGTATCACCATCCTGCTGGTGCGGCGACTGACCAATGCGCGGGTACGCGCGATCGGCAGCTTCGGTGACACGCTGGTGCTGGTGCTGCTGTTCGCCCAGCTCTGCCTTGGCCTGTACAGCATCAAGGTCTCGGCCGGGCATCTGGATGGCGGCGTGATGGTGATGCTGGCCGAGTGGGCACAGCACATCGTCACCTTCCGTGCCGGTGCGGCGGATTATGTCGAAGGCGTGCATTGGGTGTACAAGGCACACATCTTCCTCGGCCTGACGCTGGTGCTGATCGCACCGTTCACCCGCCTGGTGCATGTGTGGAGCGTGCCGATCAGCTACCTGTGGCGGCCATATCAAGTGGTGCGTCGCCGCCAGGCCACGCTGCGCTACGGTCCGCGGGAGTAAGTCATGGGCAGCCTGCCACGCATTCTCCCGATCACCGTCATCGACTCGCAGACACCGGTGCCGGCCGAGGCCGGCCACCATCATGAGCAGGACGCAGGCACCCGCGGACTCGGCCAACCGGCGCCGTGCAGCCTGTACGTGCAGGACACCGCGATCAGCGAGGCCGATATCGCCCGCGAGATGCAATACCACCGGGCGATGCGCCCGGAGCAGTCACGTGCCGATGCGGCACGTGCGCTGGTGGTACGCGAGCTGCTGCGGCTTGAGGCCGAGCGGCTTGGCCTGGCCGACGCCACTGGCGTTGGCCAGGAGACCGGCGAGGAAGCACGCATCCAGCAACTGATCGAACAGACGCTGGAAGACCGCGTGCCCAGCGAGGACGACTGCCAGCGCTACTTCGCGCAGAACCCCGAGCGCTTCCGCTCACCGGACCGCATCCGTGTACGCCACATCCTGCTGGCGGCACCGGCCGACGATATCGCCGGCCGGCTGAAAGCCCGCACCCAGGCCGAAAAGCTGATCGCCGAGCTGTTGGAGCAGCCACATCTGTTCGCCGATCTGGCTGCGCGCCACTCGCAATGCCCGTCCAGCAGTGAAGGCGGCGATCTTGGCTGGCTGCAACGCGGCCAGACCACGCCCGAGTTCGATCGTCAGGTATTCCGCCTGCGGCAGGGCTTGGCGGGTTTTCCGGTGGAATCGCGCTGGGGCTACCACGTGGTCAACATCGATGTACTGGAAGCCGGCGTAGCACTCAGCTACGAACAGGTGCAGCCACAGATCAGCGATTACCTGGAGCTGCAGGTGCGCCAGCGCGACGTGCAGCAATTCCTGCTCGAGCTGCGCGAACGCTACCCGGTACGCGGGCTGGAAGACATCGAAGCACAGGCTGAGTAAGACGTAATCCCCAGGAGCGGCAATGAGCCAGAATCTACAGAACATCAGCAGCGGCGAACAACAACGTGCGCTATGGCTGAGCACCTTCGCCTTCACCGTGTGTTTCGCGGTGTGGATGATCTTCGCCATCATCGGTATCCAGATCAGCGAGCAGCTGGGCTTGAACGACACCCAGTTCGGTCTGCTGATCGCCACGCCGGTATTGACCGGCTCGGTGATCCGCGTCTTCCTCGGCATCTGGTCCGACCAGTTCGGCGGCCGCAAGGTGATGACCTTGGTGATGCTGTGCGGCGCGGTCGCGACCTGGCTGCTGACCTATGCGCAGACCTATCCACAGTTCCTGCTGGCGGCCTTGTTCGTCGGTATCGCCGGCGGCAATTTCTCGGTCGGCGTCACCTATGTGTCCAAGTGGTTCCCACCGGAGAAGCAGGGCACCGCGTTGGGCATCTTCGGTGCCGGCAACATCGGCTCGGCGGTGACCAAGCTGCTGGCGCCGTTGGTGATGGTGGCCTCTGGCTGGATGATGGTGGCCAAGCTGTGGGCGGTCGGTCTGGCGGTTACCGCCATCCTATTCTATCTGTTCAGCAAGGAAGATCCCTCGCTGGAAGACCGCCGCCGCAGCGGCGTCAAACCGATGTCCTTCGCCGAGCAGATGGCACCGCTGAAGAACCTGCAGGTATGGCGCTTCTCGCTGTACTACTTCTTCGTGTTCGGCGGTTTCGTCGCGCTGGCACTGTGGCTGCCGCACTACCTTGTCGGTGCCTACGGCATGGACGTGGGCACGGCCGGCGTACTGGCTGCGTGTTATTCGATCCCGGCCAGCCTGTTCCGGGTGGTGGGTGGCTGGATGTCCGACCGCATCGGTGCACGCCGGGTGATGTACTGGACGCTGGGGGTGTCGGTGATCTGTACCTTCATCCTGGCCTATCCGGATACCCGCTACATCGTGCAGGGCATACACGGCGAGATCAGCTTCCATCTGGCGATCAGCGTGACCATGTTCACCGTGCTGGTGTTCGTGCTCGGCTTCTTCATGTCGCTGGGCAAGGCCGCGGTCTACAAGCACATTCCGGTCTATTACCCGCAGCATGTGGGCTCGGTTGGTGGCGTGGTCGGCATGATCGGCGGCCTTGGCGGCTTCATCCTGCCAATCGTCTTTGGCGCCTTGAACGATGCGCTGGGCATCTGGAGCAGCTGCTTCATGCTGCTGTTCGTGCTGGTCAGCATCTCCCTGGCCTGGATGCATTTCGCCATCCGGCGGATGGAGCGTCGCAACTTCCCGCAGCTCGATCGCGAGACCGATCTACCCGAAGCCATTGATGCCGGAGCAGCGGAGAAACAGCGCCGCGCTTGATCCAGATCAGTGAAAACCGGCGGTCGCTACGCGAGGATGCTTGCATGTCAGTAGAGACCGCCGGGATGGATGACGCCACATTGCATGTTGCACTGCTGCAGCAACCCGCGCACGTGCTGTTCCCGGCGCCGGCGGAGCTGAGCCCGGGCTTTGCCGAGGCCGGTTGGCGTGCAGCCATGCAGGCCAGCAACGAGCATCTGATTCCACGTGCGCTGACCTTGGGCTTCTGTGCGCCGCCGCATGACCTGGAGCGCGCCGAGAACGTCCTCGATGCGCTGCTGGTATGCCTGCGTCTGCACGCCGACATGCTGGCCAGCGACCGCGAAGTGGCGGCGATGGTGCTGCAGCCCGGCATCGTCGAGCATCTGCCGCCCGCCCTGCTGGGCCGCCTGTTGGACGCGGTGCCGGAGCAGCTGTGCACCATCGCCCGGCCGCAGGTCGAGGTGCGTCTGGATGCGGCCAGCGATGTCGCGCCGGCTTCACTGCGTGAGGTCGGCTGCACCCGGATGACGGTGATCGACCACGCTGGTGTGGACGGGCCGGCAATGTTGGCGCAAGCCCAGCAGGCCGGGTTCACCGCCTGCTATTACCAGCTGCGTGTGCCCTGCTACGCCGATGTGTCGTTCCTGCAGCGGCTGCAGCGGGTAGTGGAGCTGGCACCCGAGCGTATCGTCCTGCCGTCGCCAGCCCTGCTGCCCGAGTACCCATTGCCGACGGACTGGCTGCAGGCATGGCGGCTGCTGCGTGCAGCAGGCTACCTGCCGCTGGGCGGCGATCACTACCAACGGCCGGACCTGCCAATGCCGCTGCGCAACGGCGACGGTCAGCGTCATTGCGATCTGCTCGGGGTACCGCGCCGCGAGCGGCATGACCTGCTCGGCATAGGCGTTGGCGCCTGCAGCCAGATCGGCGATGTCATCTGCCGCATCGAGCCCGAGCCGAGCCATTGGCGCGCCTGCCTGGTGGTTGGCCAGCCGGGCATTTCCTCCGGGCTTATTCTTTCAGAGCATGAACGCATGACCGATGAGGTGGTGCAGAGCTTGGCCTGCGACCACGCATTGGACATGCGCGCCTTCGAATGGCGCAACGCACAGCCATTCGACGCCTGTTTCGAGCATGCGTGGAGCCGCGTCGCCATGTTCATCGAACGTGGTTGGCTGCGCCGTGACGGCGACATGCTGTTGATCCAGAACGAAGGTGAGCTGCTGTGGCGTATGATCGCAGCGTGCTTCCGCCCCTTGGCCGCTGTTGCTTGAAAACGGAATGACGTCACCTACACCCCCACCGCGCGGTCCCTTGGGCACCGCGACGCCGAATCCAGCCGCTGCCGGCGACGGTGACGCGCTGCATTTCTGCACGACCTGTGCGTTCTCCGATGCCTGCAGCTCGCAGGGCTATGACAAGACTGCGCTGAATGAGCTGCACGTGATGGTCGATCACGTTGGGCCCTACCATGCGGGCGATTACATCTTCCGTGCGGGCGAGCCCTTCGATTCCATCGCTGCGGTACGCGCCGGCATGGTCAAGACCTTTGTCGATGACAGCCTCGGCAACGAGCAGGTGCTGGGCTTTGCCTTGCCCGGTGAAGTCATCGGCTTGAACGCCATCCATGGTTCGCGCTATCCCTGCAATGCGGTGGCACTGGATACCGTGCATCTGTGCCGTATCTCGTTTCCGCGCATCAGCATGCTGGCCAGCCGCATGCCCGGCCTGCAAGCCAAGCTGTTCAGCCTGCTCAGTGCCGAGATCGGCAAGGCGGCGCTGCTGGCCGCCAATTACCGTACCGAGGAGCGCATGGCCGCGTTCCTGCTGGATATCTCCAACCGCTACGCGCGGCGCGGCTTCTCGGCACACCGCTTCAACCTGACCATGACCCGCACCGAGATCGCCAATTACCTGCGCATGGCGCCGGAAACCGCCAGCCGGGTGCTGCGGCGCTTGAGCGACGAAGAAGTCATCGCGGTGAAGCAGCGCGAGATCATCCTGCTGCAACCGGAGCGTCTGGCGTTGATGGCGGCCACCGATGACGCAAGCGAATGATGCCCAACCGAGGAAGCATGCATGAACAAGCTGTGGGCGTTGTTGTTGCTGGCTGCCACGCTGCCGGCAAGCGCTGCTGAACTGACGGTCTCCGCTGCTTCCAGCCTGACTGAAAGCTTTCGCGAGATTTCCGCTGCGTATGAGAAGGCCAACCCGGGCACGAAGGTTGATCTGAACTTCGCCGCCTCCGGCACCTTGCTGCAGCAGATCGCGCGCGGCGCGCCGGTCGATGTGCTGGCCTCGGCCGACCAGACCACGATGGCGCAGGCCAACACCGAAGGTCTGATTGATCCAACGACACAGCACGTATTCGCCCAGAACAGCCTGTGGGTGGTGGTGCCGCCGCAGGCCAGCAACAAACCGACCACGTTGGCGGCACTGGCCAGGGCTGATGTGAAGCGCGTCGCCATCGGCAACCCCGACAGCGTGCCGGTTGGTCGCTATGCACGCGGCGCGCTGCAGCAGGCCGGTTTGTGGCCGGCAGTGCAGGCCAAGATGATCAGCACCCAGAACGTGCGGCAGTCACTGGACTACGTGGCGCGCGGTGAGGTGGACGCAGGCTTTGTCTACGCCACCGACGCACAGGCGATGAGCGAGCGCGTACAGCGCGCCTTCCAGGTGCCGGTTGCCGGCGGTATCAGCTATCCGCTGGCAATGGTCAAGACCAGCCGCAATGCCGCCGAAGCCAAGCGCTTCATCGCCTTCGTGCGCTCGGCGCCGGGCCAGGCGATTCTGCACAGGCACGGATTCGGCAGCCCTTGATGGTGGATCTGGACTGGAGCGCGTTGTGGTTGTCGCTGAAGGTGGCCGGCTGGGCGACCGCGATCAACCTCGTGCTCGGTGTTGGATTTGGCGCCTTGCTGGCGCGACGGCGCTTTCCCGGCCGTGAGTTGCTGGACACCATATTCACCTTGCCGATGGTGCTGCCGCCTACGGTGCTGGGCTATTACCTGCTGGTGCTGATCGGCAGCAAGGGGCCGCTTGGTGCATGGCTGGAAAACAGCTTCGGCATCAATCTTGTGTTTACCTGGCAGGCGGCGGTGATCGCTGCGGCGGTGGCGTCGTTTCCGCTGGTGTTCAAGCCGGCGCGTGCGGCCTTCGAGGATGTGGATGGGCAGTTGGAGCAGGCCGCGCGTACCTTGGGCGTGTCCGAGCTGGCGCTGTTCTTCCGGGTAACCTTGCCGCTGGCATGGCGCGGCATTCTTGCCGGCCTGTTGCTGGCGTTCGCCCGCGCGATGGGCGAGTTCGGCGCCACCATCATGGTCGCCGGCAGTATTCCCGGCCGCACCCAGACCTTGTCCATCGCCATCTACGAGGCGGTGCAGGCCGGTAACGATGGCCGCGCAAACGCCCTGGTGCTGCTGTCCTCGCTGGTCTGCATCAGCGTGCTGCTGCTCGCCGCGCGACTGGTGGGGCGGCGACAGGAGGGGGCACGCAATGTGGCTTGAACTGGATATCCGTCGCCAGCTGCAGGCAGCAGGCCAGCAGTTCCAATTGCATGCGGCGCTGCGTTGCACGCAACCCAATGTTGTGTTGTTCGGCCCGTCCGGTGCTGGCAAGAGTTTGACCTTGAAGGCGGTGGCCGGGCTGCTGCGACCAGATGCCGGTGTGATCCGCATGCACGGACAAGCGCTGTTTGATGCGGCGGCAGGTATCAACCTGTCACCGCAGCGGCGCCGTATCGGCTATGTGTTCCAGGACTACGCCTTGTTCCCGCACCTGACGGTGCGGCAGAACGTCGGCTTCGGTCTGCAGCAGGGTCTGTTGAACCCACCGCGCGGTCGTCGCATCGACGCGGTGGAACAATGGCTGCAGGCCTTCCGCATCGATCACATCGGTGACCTGTTGCCGGCGCAGATCTCCGGCGGCCAACGTCAGCGCACGGCCTTGGCACGGGCGCTGGTGACGAAGCCGCAGGCGCTGCTGCTGGATGAGCCGTTCGCGGCGCTCGATCACGCCTTGCGTGCGCATCTGCGCCAGGAGCTCGAGACGGTGCTGGACCAGACCGGTATCCCGCTGCTGCTGATCAGCCATGATCCGGAAGACGTAGACATGTTCGGCCAACAGGTGGTGCATCTGGCCGACGGCCGCGTACAGGCCTGAGCGCCGTGCCGCGCGATCTGCGCGGCTTGTTGGACGCAGTTTGCTTAGTCCGGTTTGCCATCCGCACGCGGGCGCCAGTAGATCCACCCCAACCGCAGCAACCACGGTGCAAGCACCAGCAGCCAGCCTGCGGCGGCGACGGCATGCCAACGCCAAGGATCGTCCAGCAGCGGCGCGAGGATGCGCAGCACTGCGACCAGTTGCAGGCCGAGCAGGGCGATCCAGGCGACCACCGGCATCACCAGCGCCCGCCCGGAATGGCCTTGGGTTACGCGGGTGACCATCGCCACCAGCAGGCTGCCGAACAGGCCGATCGCCAAGGCATGCAGCGGCGCGCGTTCCAGCCAGCCAACGTGGCCGGCGAGGGCGGCGATGTCCTGCAGCAGATACAACAGCATCGCCAATGGCCACCACGCCAGCCCGTAAAACAGCACGCTCAACAGCGGCGGCTTTGGTCCGCGCGGCCACCAACGCCACAGCGAATACAGTGACAACAGCAGCAGGCCGGCGTCGGCCAACAGTGTGACCAGTGGCAGCAGCAGCGATTCGCCGAGCAGGTGCAACAGGGACAGCGCCCACAGGATCGCCAGCCATTGCGGCGGCCGCCACGCCTGGTAACCCGGCACCACATTGCCGGCGAAGAACGGAAACATGCGATGGGCGACGCTGGCGTAGATTGGCAGCAACAGTCCGAAGGTACCGATCGAAACGCTCAGTGCCTGCCAGCGGATATCGCCGCCTGCGGCGGCGATAGCGAAGCAGAGCAGGCCTATCCAGCCCATCAGCAAGCCGGACCAGCACGACCACGCATGCCAGGTGCGGCCTTTCTCCTGCAGCAGCAAACGGCCGAGTGCGACCAGGCCGAACGCCCAACCCAGCACCGCCAACAGCAGGGCCAGCCACACTCCCGGCTGCCAGCCGAGACTGGCAGCAAGCAGCGCGATCTGCGCACCGAACAGGCCGCCGCCAACGCACGCGTACTGCCAACGCGGAAGTGCAGACAATCCCATCCAGCGCGGGAACACCGTCAGCAGGAAGCCGAAGATGAAACTGGGCAATACCAGGTATTGCATCCACAGCCCGTGCAGCCAGGCCGGCGGCAAGCCGGGCGCTGGCAGGGGGTTGCCCAGCTGCAACCCGCCCAGCCACAACGCCCACCAGCCCATCGCCAGGCCGAGGTTGCAGACACCAATGAAGAACAGCAGCCGGTGCGGCGTGTTGAAGATGTGCAGGCGGGTGGGAGTGGTGTTCACGACGAAAGTATCCGTCCGCTGGAAGCCGGCTGTACTGATCAATGTCAACGTCGGTGACGGCAGGTGGAACCCCAGGCAGGGATACCCAAAAAATCAAAACCGGTGCTGCAACGCAGCGTCGTCGTTCCGGCCAGCGTCGTCTGGGGTGTTGTGCAGGCCAGCCTGCCTGTTGCGTGCATCCAGTGTTTTATCCGTAGAGCGCGGGCATATCCCAATTCAGCGTCATGTGCGGGATCTGCCATATGAAATCCTTACGTCATAGTGCGCTTGACAGCGTTTTTTTCTCGGCTATATCTTTGCCGAACCGGGCACAACTGCATCAACGTCGATGTGGGTGTGCCAACCAGATTGAGTAACAAGAGCAAATGGGCTCTCCCGGAATTCTCCGGGAGGGCCTTTTTTTGTCCGAAAAAAACCATCAGGAGAGGCAAATCATGCGTCATGGTGATATTTCCAGCAGTGATGACACGGTTGGCGTAGCGGTAGTCAACTACAAGATGCCGCGCCTGCACACGCGTGCAGAGGTATTGGCCAATGCACAGAAGATCGCCGACATTGTTGTTGGCATGAAGCAGGGCCTGCCAGGCATGGACCTGGTGATCTTTCCGGAATACAGCCTGCAGGGAATCATGTACGACCCGGCCGAAATGATGGAAACCGCGGTTTCCGCACCGGGCGTGGAGACAGAGCTGCTTGCCAGCGCGTGTCGCAAGGCCAATACCTGGGGCGTGTTCTCGCTTACCGGTGAGCGCCATGAGGAACACCCGAACAAGACGCCTTACAACACCCTTGTGCTGATCAACAACAAGGGCGAGATCGTGCAGAAGTACCGCAAGATCATTCCGTGGTGCCCGATCGAAGGCTGGTACCCGGGCGGCCAGACGTATGTCAGTGACGGCCCGAAGGGCATGAAGATCAGCATGATCATCTGTGACGACGGTAATTACCCGGAGATCTGGCGGGATTGTGCGATGAAGGGTGCCGAGCTGATCGTGCGCTGCCAGGGCTATATGTATCCAGCAAAAGAGCAGCAGGTCTTGATGGCCAAGGCAATGGCCTGGGCGAACAACAGCTACGTTGCCGTGGCCAATGCGGCAGGTTTCGATGGGGTCTATTCCTACTTTGGGCACTCCGCGATCATCGGCTTCGATGGTCGTACGCTGGGCGAGTGCGGTGAGGAGGAGATGGGCATCCAGTACGCGCAGTTGTCGGTGTCGCAGATACGCGATGCGCGTGCCAATGATCAATCGCAGAACCATCTGTTCAAGCTGCTGCACCGTGGTTACACCGGCTTGCAGAACTCAGGAGAGGGCGACAAAGGCCTGGCCGAGTGCCCGTTCGAGTTCTACAAGACCTGGGTCAACGATGCGGAGCAAGCCAGGGAAAACGTTGAAAAGATGACCCGGTCCACGGTAGGCGTGGCGCAATGCCCGGTTGGGCGTCTGCCTTACGAGGCAAAGGAAAAAGAGGCCTGAAACCAGCGGAAACAAGCGTGATGCGCTGTTGCCGCAATGCGGCCGGCAACAGCGCAGTTGCGCCTTGTCCTGCAACTGCACAAGGAGTGAAGCAATGCCGTTTCTAACCGATATGCTGGAGCAGACCCAGCGCAAGCGCGCGCTGGACGGCGTACTTTCCGTCGAGAACAGGGCCCCGGACGGCCTTGTCCAAGCGCACCTGTGCGCAAGCAGTTCGCTGGAGAGCCGGTATCGCTTCGATATCGGCGTCATCATGGCCAGCCTGCGCAGCGAGATCCTGGGCCAGGACGCAGCACTACAGTCGGTCGAGGACATGCTCAAAGTGGTGCGTGCGGATATCACCGACCCGCGCCGGCCACTGTTCACCGCGTTGTTTCTGGGGCCAACCGGCGTGGGTAAGACCGAAATCGTGCGGGCGCTGGCCCGTGCACTGCACGGCGATGCCGATGCGTTCTGCAGGGTAGATATGAATACCTTGTCGCAGGAGCACTACGCCGCCGCGCTGAGCGGCGCACCCCCTGGCTACGTCGGCGCCAAGGAAGGAACCACGCTGCTGGACCAGGAAAAGCTGGAGGGTAGTGTTGGCCGTCCCGGAATCATGCTGTTCGACGAGCTGGAAAAGGCCAGTCCGCAGGTAGTGCAGACGCTGCTGAACGTGCTCGACAACGGGATGCTGACGGTGGCGTCCGGCGAGCGTACCTACAGTTTCCGCAATACCTTGATCTTCATGACCAGCAATCTTGCCGCACACGAAATACAGCGCTACGACCAGCGCCGTACAGGCTGGCGAGGTCTCATCCGCGGAGCGACGGCGGCGTCGCGCCAACGTGCCGTGGACGGCCTGGTGCGCGCCAGGCTGCTGAAGGCATTCGCACCTGAGTTCATCAACCGGATCGACAAGGTCATCACTTTCAATTGGATAGAGCAGGGTGTTGCCGAACAGTTGGCCGCGCTTGAGGTCAAACGGCTCAATCGACGCCTGCAGAAACATGGCTGCGCGTTGGAAGTGACGCCGCCGGTGCTGGCCAGGGTCATCGCCAAGGGCTTCGACAGGCAGTTTGGCGCGCGTGCGCTTCGTCGCAGCATGCGCCAGCATCTGGAGGTGCCGCTGGCCGGTTACCTTATCGATCACCATGCCCGGACAACGGCAACTGCGAACATCGTTTACCTGGCCGTGCTCGAGCACGGTGAGGTCCACTTTCTGCGCCGCTGAGCGACGCCAAACCGGGAGCAGTGCAGCATGGCAAAAACCAGCGACCAGCCGAGCTTGGGGCTTCTGTTTTCCGAGACAGGCGTTACTGCCGATATCGAGCGCTCTCAACGGCATGGTGCGCTGCTGGCGGTCGATCAGCTCAATCGTGAAGGTGGCGTCGAAGGGCGTGCCATCGAGGTGCTTTCGCGTGATCCAGGCGGGGATCCCGACCGCTACCGGCTATATGCGGAAGACCTCATCCGCAATCATGGGCTGCGGATGTTGGTGGGCTGCTACATGTCGCACACGCGCAAGGCGGTGATGCCGGTGGTGGAGCGCATGGACGCGCTGCTGTGCTTTCCAACGCCGTACGAAGGTTTCGAGTACTCGCCAAACATCATCTACGGCGGCCCAGCGCCCAACCAGAACAGCGCGCCATTGGCGGCGTACCTGATCCGCCATTACGGCGAGCGGGTGGTATTCATAGGCTCGGACTACATCTATCCGCGCGAAAGCAATCATGTCATGCGGCATCTCTATCGGCAGCATGGTGGCAAGGTGCTGGAGGAGATCTATATCCCCCTGTATCCCTCCGACGAGGACCTTGCGCATGCGGTGGAACGCATCGTCAGGGCCAGGGCCGACGTGGTGTTCTCGACGGTGGTTGGTATCGGCACCGCAGCGCTGTACCGGGCCATGGCGCGACGCTACGGGGATGCGCCGCGGCCGCCCATCGCCAGCCTGACCACCAGTGAGGCCGAAGTGGCCAGGATGGGCGCGGATGTGGCAGAAGGCCACGTAGTGGTAGCGCCCTATTTCTCCAGCATTGATACGGCGGAGAACCGAGCGTTCGTGAGCGCTTGCCAGGCAACGTTTCCGCCGGGGGTAAGCATCACCGCTTGGGCCGAGGCGGCCTACACCCAGACGCTGATGCTCGGCCGCGCAATGCAGAAGGCAGGCAGCTGGCGGGTGGAGGATGTACAGCCGGAGCTGTACGGGTTACGAATCTCTGCGCCCCAAGGTGAGGTATGGGTAGAGCCGCAGAACAATCACAGTCATCTTGCCGCACGCATTGCCGAGATAGACAGCAGCGGCACCTTCCAGGTCAAGTGGCAATCGCCGGAGCCGATCCGCCCGGATCCCTATGTTGTGGTTCACAACCTGGATGACTGGTCGACCAGCATGGATGGGAGCGTGCCGGCATGAGTGCTTCCACCATCCTGGCAAGCTTGCGCGAGCTGCAGGTGATGGTGCTCAGCCCGCCATCTGAAGTGAGTGACACGCTGGTGTTGCAGCTGATCCGTATCGGCTGCTCGGTGCGTAACTGTTGGCCACCACCCAAGCGCTTCGATGTGGCGGTGGATGTCATTTTCACCGGCATCTTCCAGAACAGGCACCACGAGGACATCAGTGCGCTGATTGCGAGCGGTCAACCCAGCACCACGGTGCTGGCCCTGGTTGAGTACGAGAGCCCGGCGGTGCTCTCGCAGATCATCGAGCTGGAGTGTCATGGCGTGATCATCCTGCCATTGGATGCGCATCGAGTGCTGCCATCGCTGGTTTCCGCACGGCGAGTCAGTGGTGAGCTGCTGAAGCTCAAACAGAAAAATACCCAGCTGCAGGAAAAGCTCGCCAGCCAAGCGGACATCAATCGCGCCAAGGTGCTGCTGATGAGCCGCCATGGTTGGGAGGAGGGCCAAGCCCACGCATGGTTGTCGCAGGAGGCGATGAAGCAGCGCGAGTCGATCCAGAAGATTGCACAAGATGTGGTGAAAGCTACAAATCCGGCGGTACGCCGCCCTGATGACAGCAGGAGTTGATCATGATGCTTGGGCTGATATTGCTCTACGTGGGTGCGGTGCTGTTTGTAAACGGCGTGTGGCTGATGGACCGTATCAGCGGCAAGGAGGTGGCGGTCATCAATAGCCTGGTGGGCGGCCTGAGTTTGTTGGTGGCGCTGTATACGATCTTCGTTATCGTCGATGTAAAGAGCGGCGCCTTCACCTTGCTGTTTGCCTTTACCTATCTGTGGGTGGCGGCCAACCAGCTGATGGGCAACGACGGCAGGGGGCTGGGCTGGTTCTGCCTGTTTGTCAGCATCACTGCTGCCACCGAGGCGGTGCGGACGTTTGCCGCACTGGATGGCGTGTTCGGGCTATGGAATGCGATCAACTGGAGTGCATGGACGGCGCTTTGGTTCAGCTATTTCCTGCTGCTGGGCTTGGCCCGCAACATCCAGAAGCCAGTGGCCGGGTTCACCGTGTTGTGCGGGGTATTCACTGGGTGGTTGCCGGGATTGCTGATACTGGGCCAGGTGATCAAGCTCTGAGCGCGGCCACCGGGGATGGTGGCCGATTGGCAGGCTTCCATTCGCCATGCCTTTGCGGCAACACTGCATTGGGCAGCCACCTGTTCCTGCGGGGAAGCGCAATGATGTTCCGAAGCCGCATCAATGTCTGGTCGGTGGTACGCCGGGTCGCGCTGGCAGTCGCGCTCGGGTCGCTGGCCGGGCTCGCCTTGCCAGGCACGGCGGTCGCCGCCGATGAAGCAGCGCAGGTTGAAGGGCCGGTTCCGGCGACGGCGCGTTATTACAATCGCGACATACTTACCTTCCGCGGCGCTTTCATGGGCCGCTCGCCACTGCAGCGGGCGCAGGTCACCGAGTTCAACATCAAGCGGATCGTTGAGGAGCCCGGCATGCCCGGCGTCAGCTTCAACGACACCGCCGATGGCGCGATCCTGCTGCTCGGCGGCGAGGTCGTCACCATCATCACCCCCGCCGACGTGGATGCTGCACAGGGCCAGAGCCTGGGTCAGGTGCGTGAGGAAGTTCGCAGCCGGCTGGGTGATGCGGTTGCCGCTGCCGAACGTGAGCGGGCGCCTGGGCGGGTGCTTCGCGGTGTGCTGTACAGCCTTGTCGCTACGCTGTTGGCGGGCGCATTGATCTGGTTGCTGGCATGGGCTGCGCGCAGGCTGCGTGCGGCGATGCTGGCATGGGTTGGAAAGCGAGCGAGTGCGTTGCACAGCGCGCCGGTCAAGCAGATGCTGCACGGGGCAAATGCTTTGGCCGACTGGCTGTCGCGTGCGGTGCTGCTGGTGGCGGTGCTGGTGTTGGCAGAGGAATGGCTGCGCTACGTGTTCCACCAGTTCGATTACACCCAACCCTGGGCCACGGCGATGACGGTGTGGCTCGCCGCCCAGGCCAAAGCCTGGTTGTGGGCGGGTGTGGCAGCGATTCCGGGGCTGGTCACCGCGATCATCATTTTCCTGTTGGCGCGCTTGGCCAGCCAGATCGTTGGCATGCTGTTCCGCGGCGTACAGAACGGGCGCTTCCAGATTTTTGGCATCGACCGCCAGTTGGCCGAGCCCAGCCGCAAGCTCACGGTGGCAGGCATCTGGCTGTTCGCACTGGCGATGGCCTATCCGTATCTGCCCGGCTCCAGCAGCGACGCGTTCAAGGGCTTGAGCGTATTGCTGGGCGTGATGATCTCGCTGGGCGGCTCCAGCATCGTTGGCCAGGCCGCGGCCGGCTTCACCCTGCTCTATGCACGGACAATGTCGGTCGGTGATCTGGTCAAGCTTGCCGATGTCGAAGGCCAGGTGCTGCAGATCGGCTTGTTTACCACCCGCATCCGCACCATCACCGGGGTGGAAGTCAGTCTGCCCAACATGCATGTGCTCAGCGGCAAGCTGCTGAACTACTCGCGCGACCCACAAGCAGCGGGCATGTGGCTGGAGACCAGCATCACCATCGGTTACGACACGCCGTGGCGACAGGTGCATAGGCTGTTGCTGGAGGCTGCGGGCAAGACCGCGCATGTGCAGCGGGTCCCGGCCGCGCATGTGCTGCAGACCGCGCTGAACGATTTCTACGTTGCCTATGTCCTGCGCGTGCACGTCATTCAGCTGCCGCTGCGTGCGCAGATACTCAGTGAGCTGCATGCCAACATCCAGGATGCGTTCAACGCCGCCGGGGTGCAGATCATGTCGCCCAACTACATCGCCGACCCGGAGCTGCCGAAGATCGTGCCGCCGGACGATTGGGACCCGAAAGGCCCCGCTTCGTGATCGTCTGGCCGGCGTTACGCGCCTGAACAGTCAGCGCGCATGACTGACATGTGCCGGGCGTAAGCTTGCCGGAAAACGCGATGCAGCAGCCGCAACGGCTTGCTGCGGCGCTGGTTTGACGCGCTGCCGCAAGGCCTTTCCGCAGCCGCTCGCTAAACTACTTTCATTTGCAACGGAGGTGGTATGACTGGTTTTCGTCCGGTGTCGCTGATTGGCGTGCCTACCGATGTGGGTGCTGGTGCGCGCGGTGCGCGGCTTGGCCCGGAGGCGCTGCGCATTGCCGGCTTGCCTGAGGCGTTGGTCGAGCGCGGTGTGGAAGTGCGTGATATCGGCAACCTCGACGGCCCGCGCAATCCGTGGACCGGCCCGGTGCAGGGCTACCGCCATCTCGATGAAGTGGTGGCGTGGAACCATGCGCTGATGGAGGCGACCTATGCTGAGCTGAATGAAGGGCGCCTGCCGATCATGCTCGGTGGCGACCACTGCCTGGGCGTGGGTTCGATCACCGCGGTTGCGCGCTGGTGCCGTGAGCAGGGCAAGCAGTTGCGCGTGCTGTGGCTGGATGCACACTCGGACTTCAATACCTCCGATGTCACTCCGTCCGGCAACATCCACGGCATGCCGGTGGCCTGCCTGTGCGGCCTGGGCCCGGAAGGCCTGACCCATCTGGGCGGCAGCGCCCCGGCGATCGCACCGTGGCAGGTGCACCAGATCGGCATCCGCTCGGTGGACCCGGAAGAGAAGCGCTTGATCAAGCAGCACCGTGTGGACGTGTACGACATGCGCCATATCGACGAAGCCGGCATGAAGCGCACGATCGAAGCCGCGCTGCATGGCGTTGATGCCAATACCCATCTGCACGTGAGTTTCGATGTGGATTTCCTCGACCCCAGCATCGCCCCGGGTGTTGGCACCACGGTGCCCGGCGGCGTCAATTATCGCGAGGCGCAGCTGGTGATGGAGATGATCGCCGACACCGGCCTGATGGGCTCGCTGGACATCGTCGAACTGAATCCGCTGCTCGATCACCAGAACCGCACCGCCGAGCTGGCCGTGGACCTGGTGGAAAGCCTGTTCGGCAAATCCACCTTGATGCGTGATTAACGTTTGATCGACATCGCTGAACGTGTGCTGCGCGGTTTCACGCGGAGCACACGGCCCAGCCGCCAGATTCGTCTTCACACGCGGAATGCCTGTCGCCGGCTCCTCGGCACGACTTCCGCCTTATCAGTGAGGAGACGATCAACAATGAAGCGATTACTGATGTTGGCCCTGGTGGGTGCGTTCTCGGTTGGCATGCTCAGCGGCTGCAACACCATGGCCGGCGCTGGCAAGGACATGCAGAAGGCGGGGGAAAAGGTCGAAGACAAGGCGCAGGACTGTAAAGACGGCAAGTGCTGATGAACGCGCGGTCCCTTGCGGGCCGCACCGATGGAACCACCACAGGAGAATCACATGAAGCGTTTGGTCGCCCTGATGTTGTTGTCGCTGTTCTCAGTCGCGGTGCTGTCTGGCTGCAACACGGTTGCCGGTGCCGGCAAAGACGTGCAGAAGGTGGGCGAGAAAGTTGAAGGTGCTGCCAAGGGGCATTGATCCGGCAGCACCATCCAGATGAATGAAGAGGCCGGCATCGCCGGCCTTTTTCATGCCTGGGTTTGCTAGCTGAAGCGATGTTCACCAAGGTCAGCAGCACACAACGAATCATGGACCTGATGCCAACGGCGCGGCAGCGAAGGTGGTCCCACGCGAATCAACCGCGTATCCCCCGGAGGAGCAGCGTAATGAACAAAGACATCATTTCCGGCAAGTGGACCCAGCTCAAGGGCAAGGTACAGGCCAAGTGGGGCGACATCACCGACGACGATCTGAAGGTGGCTGAAGGCAACGCCGAATACCTGGCCGGTCGCCTGCAGGAACGTTATGGCTGGGCCAAGGACCGCGCCGAAACCGAAGTGCGCGACTTCCAGAAGGCGCTGCACAAGGACTATCCCGATTACCACTGATGTGGGGTGATTGAGGTAAGTGGTTTGCCTCAATCAGAAGCCGATGCCAGACCTTTGGCATCGGTTTCTTTTTGCTTTTTGTAGGAGCGGCGTAAGCCGCGAAGCAAGGGCATCATCAGATGACATGGTTGTTGAGTGCTTGAGCCGCGCCAGCTTCGCGGCTCACGCCGCTCCCACAAATCAATGGCTGTCTGGTTTCGCGGTCAACGCCCACGCGCCGGCGGATCAGGCACAAAGCCGCTGGGAGAAGGCCTGTTGCTTTTGTGGGAGCGGTGTAAGCCGCGAAGCAAGGGCATCATCAGATGACATGGTTGTTGAGTGCTTGAGCGGCGTCAGCTTCGCGGCTCACGCCGCTTCCACAAATCAATGGCTGTCTGTTTTCGCGATCAACGCCCACGCGCCGGCGGATCAGGCACAAAGCCGCTCGGGAAGGCCTGCGGCGAGTTGTCTACCCGAGGATAGCCGCGCGGCAGGATGCCCATCGCCACCAGGCGCTGACGTGAGTCATAACGCACCTCACTGACCTGCACCGGATTGCGGCTGGCACGCTCGAAGCTGGTCAGCGACGAGCTCGACCACTCACGCTCACCGTGACCGGTGCCCAGCCGCTGCCGCGACTCACTCTTGGCCGACGCACTGGGCGCAGCGGCTTCGGCCGCGCGGCTGCTGGCGCTCGCACCGGCCTGCGCACGGTCTTCGTACTGCGGCATCGGTCGCGGGGTCGGCCGCGGCATTGGCAGCGGACGCGCGTCATACACCGGCCGGCGCGCCTCGTTGAACACCGCGATGCCGATCACCCCGACATTGGCCGGGCGGCCGGTGCGGCTGGCATAGCTGTCGCTGGAGCTGGTGAACACGAACTGCGCCACCTCGGCATTGGACTTGCGCCAGCCGGTGATCTCGCTGCTCTGCCAGGGCTCCAGCACATAGCCGGACTGGCTGGGCGAGGCGGTCTGGCCGGTGATGGCATTGACCCCGTCCACCGACAGCACCACCAGCACGCGCTGGCCGCTGCGGTTCTGCATGCGCACGCTGTAGCGGTGGCCGGGGCTGCCGGCCACCCATTGCTGGCCCCGGTGCGGATACAGGTCCAGCTCCTGCCCGTCGTCGCGGTCGATCACCGACAGCTGCACCGGACCCTCATCTGCCGGCCGTACCGGGCTGAACCCGCATAGCGCGACAACCGACAACACACTGGCTAGAAAACGGTACATGGCAGGCTCCTTGGCGGGGTACGTGGCTTCAAACGGCCGGCCGCGGGCAATGGGGTTGAGGGCGGGGACAGGCTGGGGCGGTTACACTGGCCCGGTTCATCCGCTCGTCAGCTTGGTTTACATGACTACCCGCGTCCTTACCGGCATCACCCCCTCCGGCACTCCCCATCTCGGCAATTACGTCGGCGCCATCCGCCCGGCCATCGCCGCCAGCCAGGCCTCGGATATCGAGAGCTTCTTCTTCCTGGCCGACCTGCACAGCCTGATCAAGGCGCAGGAGCCCGAGCGCACCCAGCGTTCGACCCTGGAGATCGCGGCCAGCTGGCTGGCCTGCGGCCTGGACCCGGACAAGGTGTGGTTCTACCGGCAGAGCGACATCCCGGAAACCACCGAGCTGATGTGGTTCCTCACCGTGGTCGCCAGCAAGGGCATCCTCAACCGCGCCCATGCCTACAAGGCCGCGGTGGACAAGAACCGCGAGGAGCAGCTCGACGACGACGCAGGCGTCAGCGCCGGCCTGTTCATGTACCCGGTATTGATGGCCGCCGATATTCTGATCTTCAACGCCAACAAGGTGCCGGTGGGTCGTGACCAGATCCAGCACATCGAGATGGCGCGCGATTTCGCCCAACGCTTCAACCACGTCTACGGCAAGGAGTACTTCGCCCTGCCGGAAGTGATCATCGACGAACAGGTGGCCACCCTGGCCGGCCTGGACGGCCGCAAGATGAGCAAGAGCTACAGCAACACCATCCCGCTGTTCGTGCCGCGCGAAGAGCTGAAGAAGCTAGTGTTCTCCATCCTCACCGACTCGCGCATGCCCGGCGAGCCCAAGGACACCGAAGGCTCGGCGCTGTTCCAGATGTACCAGGCCTTCGCCAGCCCGGAGCAGACCGCAGCTTTCGCCAAGGCTTTTGCCGAGGGCATCAGCTGGGGCGATGCCAAGCAGCAGTTGTTCGAGCGCATCGACGCCGAACTGTCGCCGCTGCGCGAGCGCTACAACGCCTTGATGGCCGAGCCCGAAAAGATCGAAGCCATCCTGCGCAGACGCGGCCAGCAGCTGCGCGAGCAGTTCGCCATCCCGCTGTTGAAGGAACTGCGCCACGCCGTCGGCCTGCGTGACCTGTCTGCCGCGGGTGACAAGCCCAAGGCCGCCGTCGCTGCCAAGGCTGCGCTGCCGCTGTTCAAGCAGTACCGCGAGAAGGATGGCCGCTTCTACTTCAAGCTGCTCGATGGCGAAGGTGAACTGCTGATCCAGAGCGAAGGCTTTGATTCACCGCGCGATGCCGGCCAGCTGATCGCCGTGCTCAAGCAGGCCGAGCAGGGCGATGCGCTGCAGAGCGAGCTGTTCAAGGTCGAAGTAGAAGTGGAGCCGGTGCTGGCGGCATTGCGCGAGCTGCGTGAGGCTGCGGCGAAGGAATAAACCCCTGTGGAGGAGCACGTCGATGGCCTGGTTGTCGTTGTTGTTGTTTCTCCCATGGTTCTGCGTGATGGGTGCGCTGTACTGGTGGTTCCCACGCCAGCCGCGCAACCGCGCACGCACCTTGTTTGACACATCGATGCTGGTGCTGGCCCTGGTGGCCAGCATCGGCTTCATGTTGTGGGGTTACCACGTGGGTGCCACCGAGGTCGCCGAAGGCCTGTGGAAGCAGATCCTGGCCGTGCTGTACGCCTACGGCGGCTTCCTGGCAGTGATGGTGCTTGCCCTGCTGCTGCGCCCACGCGTACTGCATCACTGAACTGACGCGGCTGCGACAAAAGTCCGGGTTGAGTGGCGGCGGGACGGCTGGCAGGATCGAAGCCAGTTTCTGCCGGAGTCCCCGCATGTCTGCTGCCCATGGCATCCACACCATCGATACCGCATTCCAGCGCGATCACTTCGATGCGGCCTATCTGATCGTGCAGGACGGGCGCGGCGCGTTCGTCGACTGCGGAACCACGCATTCCTTGCCGAATCTACTGGCCTGTATTGCACAGGCAGGTTTGCAACCTGCGGACATCGATTGGTTGATCGTCACCCATGTGCATCTGGATCACGCCGGCGGTGCCGGTGCGCTGATGCAGCAGCTGCCCAATGCCAGGTTGGTCGTGCACCCGCGCGGCGCACAGCACATGATCGATCCGACCCGACTGATTGCTGGTGCTACCGCGGTGTACGGCGAAGCCGAGATCGCGCGTAGTTATGGCCAGATCGTGCCGGTGCCGGCCGCGCGTGTGGTGGTGGCGGAAGACGGACACCGGGTTTCATTGGCGGGGCGCGAGCTGGTCTGCGTGGATACACCGGGGCATGCACGCCATCACTTCTGTGTGTGGGATGCGGCCAGCCGCAGCTGGTTTACCGGCGACACGTTCGGCCTGTCGTATCGCGAGCTGGATCATGCTGGTGGTGCTTTCATCATTCCCACCTCGTCGCCGGTGCAGTTTGAGCCGGAGGCGATGCACGCCTCGATCAAGCGATTGATGCTTGAATCACCTGAAGGCATGTACCTGACCCATTACGGCCGGGTGGAAGGTACAGCACGATTGGCCAGGGAACTGCACGAGCAGATCGACGCGATGGTGGCGATCGCACAGCGCTGCAATGGCGAGCCGCAGCGGCATCGTTTGCTGGTGGATGCGCTGGGCGCGTTGTATGTGGCGCGTTTGCGATTGCAGGGCAGCCCGTTGGATGCGTCGGAGGTGCTGCGCGTGTTGGCGATGGACATCGAGCTCAACGCGCAAGGTCTTGCCTGCTGGCTGGACCGCGAGAAGCGCTGAAATCGAGCGGGTTTCCTGTAGTGGCGGGGCGATCTCAGGCGGCGGGCGGGGCGGGACCGAGCGGG
>NZ_JBRREB010000008.1:0-102500 GCF_056759995.1 Stenotrophomonas sp. STEN030
GCCCCCTCCCCCCCCCCCCCCCCCGCCCGCCGCCCGCCCGTCGCGCCGCCCGCCCTGCGGCCTGTGTTTACTCCCTCCCCTCCCCGCGCCCCCCCGGCCCCCCCCCACTACAGTTGGCAAAGCCCCTCTCCCTTCGGGAGAGGGGCTTGAACAATCACTGCAACGGCAAGCGGTTATTGAGCTTCGTCACCTCAGCTCCATCGCCGTCCAAACCAACCCGCACAACAGCCCCATCGCGCTTGAACCCGGCCGGCATCAGCAACTCCACCGTTGCTGTCCGCGGAGAAAGATCCAACGGCGCTTCCAATGCAGGCACCGCAACCCGCGCAACTTCACGACCGCGCGCATCTTCCAGCACCGCATAACCAGCACCAGTGCCCACATGCCCAAGGCTGTGCACGGTCAACTGCACGCGCTCGCCGTCAATTTTCAGATCACCACGGCCGATACCCAGATCCGCGCGAGTCTCCACCGGCGTGCCCGGCGTCACCAGCTCGAACTCGAATACCTGGTTCTGCTTCGGCGCAAACCGCAGTTGGGTACCGACGCTCTTCTCCAGCAGCACCTCGCGCACCTCTGCCTTGCCGTCGATCACATCGTCACCATCGCGATCCACACCGCTACGCACACGCCAGGTACCGGCGGCGATGTTCCAGCCGGTCATGGTCGCATCCAGCGGCGTGTCGCTCAGGTTGTAGGCAATCACCTTGAAGCGCTCGCGTGAGGGCGCATGCACCAGCAAGGCGACCTGCTCGGCGCCATCGGGCTGGGCAAACTGCCAGCTGACGGTATGCCCCGGCCAGCTCTGGTTGCGCTTCAGGCCAATACCGCCCAGTCGCAGGCGCTGCAGGAACTCGCTCGGCGCTTCGACGCGGTCACTCCACCAATGGCCTTCGGTGTTCATGTACTCGCGCTGAGCCTTGGCCTGGATGCCGTCGGCATGCAGTGCTTCCAGGTACTTCTTGTCGCCGGTTTGCTGCCACGCGCTGATCGCGGCAAAACCGCTGCCGCCCTTGTCGGCATCGGCCACCAGTTGCTTGCCCCAGTCCTGCTGCCTGCCCAAGACATCGACATAGTTCTCGCCGAGATTGGACAGCACGCCAGGCCCACCGCGCACCACGCGATAGTCCAGCGCCTGCAGGTACTTGGCATCGCCACTCCAGCGCCATGCGGCCCAGAAGGTGTGCATCACATCGCCGCTGCCCGAACCCTGGTTCAACTCGCCACCACGGGTCTTGCCGGTGGCCCAGTTGATCTCGTTGGGCAGGGTGAAGCGGCCCTTGTCGTCCTTGTAGGCGTGGGCCAGATAACCATCAGCCAAGCCGGTAACCAGCTTGCGGCCGGTCGGATCTGCGTTGTACTCGCCCATCAGGAAGGCCGGATGCAGCGCCGGGAACGAATATGGTTTCTGCCACTGCCAGTTCGGCTCACGGTAAACCTTGTTGCCGCCAAACCAGTTGCTGGAGAACAGCAGGTTGCCCTGCGGATTGGGCAGGACGATGCGTTCGTCGAAAGCCTTCACCGTTTCCATCAGACGCTCGACGGTGAGCGGATCGCCCCAGTTGAGGTAGAGCATCGCGCTGTTGGCGTTGATGCCTTCCTCGTAGGCGTGCAGCTCATCGGTCTCGATGGTGCTCAGGCCGTTGGAGAACATGCCGTTCTTGTAGACGGCGTCGGACAACACAGTCAGCGAGGTATTCAGCCGCTCGGGCTCCACCCCCATCAGCGCCAGCCCCGGCCACTGCTGGACCAGATCCGAGTCATCGGAAATACCGCCGCCGAAATCGCCGTAAGCGACCTGGCGGTTTTCGATCCACCAGTCGACGAAGCGGCGCACGTACTTCAGGTCTTCAACCTGACGGAACGCCCACAGTGGCACGCCCTTCGGCGCCTGCGGTTGCTCGAACGCTGGCTTGCCCTGGCTGTTGTAGCTGATGTAATTCCAATACAAGCGGCCCAGTTCATGGTCCGGGTCGACCCGCAGCAGATCGCTGAGGTCGGCATAGACGCGTGAGTACAGCCGCTGCCGCTTGGAGGTGGTGTGCTCCTCGACCAGGAAACCCCAGTTGTCACGCACCTGGTTGAAGCGATCGGCGACGTGCTGTTTGATCGCCTCCTTGCGCTCCTTGAACACCAGGCGCACTTCGGCACCATCCAGCGATGCCGCATTGAAGCCCGGTGCGGCCGAGGCCACCGAGATCCACAGGCTGTCGGCAGTAAGGATGCGGTCGCGCAGGTCCAGCCACAGCGTGCGTGCTTCACCCGGCTTCACCGACACCGAGACGTCGATCATGTCGCGTGCCGGCCAGACCGGGTCCTTGATGCGGATATTCAACGGAATCACGCCACCATGCGTGGCGGGAAGGTCCAAGGCGGGAATATCGATCGCCACACCATCGAGGCCGTCGTACATGTTCTCCCAGCTGTGCGCCCAGCTGCGAATCAACGGCTGCGCAGACGGCGCATCGCCGACGCCGGACGGAACCAGCACGTGCACGATTGGCACCGGCTTGGCTGGCAGGCTTGCTACAGCGCGCTTGCGCGAGCCTGCGCCCTTGGGCAACGCCATCACCGTGCTGCGCTCATCCGGCGCGAAGCGGCCGTCGATGTAGGCACGCAAGCTTGCGATATTGGTGTAATCCGGCAACACGCTGCTGTCGATCTGGTAGCGCTGCTTGACCGTGCCCTGCGGTTCGGCTGCGTCGCTGACCTGGTAGCCCCAGATTTCCTGGATAGGGGTTTCCTGCGCGGTGTTGTGGAAGTGCAGCGTGCCGCCAACCTGGTCGGCGAAGCTGTCGACGCTGCGCACCACGCCTTGCGGACGCTCGAACAGGATGCCGGCCGAGCCCTTCAACTCACCGTAGGCGGCACCGCGGATCTCGATGCGATTGATGTGCTCGCCTTCGGGAACCGTCAGGTCGAGTTGCTGACCACCTTCAACATAGGTGTTCCAGTCCGGCAGCTGCATGTAGTCGTTGCGGCCAGGCAGGCGCGAGCGGTTGTAGACCCCGGGCCAAGTGGTTTCGGCAATGCCATCGGTGCCTTTCCACATCCACTGCAGCTTGTCTTTTACGTCCGCGAACTCGACCTTGCGGATGCTTGTCGTCGGCGCGCTCAGTGCCGGCGGTGCGGCGCCTTCCCAACCGTAGCGGTGCCACCAGGCGCGCTGCGAGGCGCTGCCGCTCTCGGCGCTGCGCGGCTCGGCATTGCGCGCAAGCGCGGCAACACCGGCGCCATCGAGCATGCGGTCGTAGACGCGGATCTCGTCGAAGTCACTGCCACGCAGGAAGTTGTAGCGGCTCTGCACCTGGTAGGGCGCCATCACCCGGCCGGCGAGGCCGAGCTGGTCCAGCGCTGCGTCGTAGTCGCCGGTGGTGGCCGCCTGCGCGACCTCGCGGCCATCGATGAACAGCTTGACGCCCCTGTCCTCGTCCCAGGCGAAGGCGATGTGCTGCCATTGCTCCGGCGAAGGATTCTTGTCGAGCTTGAACGAGACACGGGTGCGGGCCAGGTTGGCATCGGTGACGAAGGCATCGAAGCCATGCCCGTTCCAGTCGATGCGCAGCCACGCCATGTCCCAGCTGCTGTGGTCGGCGTAGCCGACCCGGAAGATCACGAACGGGGTTTCACCCACCGCATAACGCGAGCGCCAGAAGAACGACAAAGTGCCACGCTCGGCCTGGATGTTGCCGGGCGCGTTCCACGACAGTACGCCATCGTCCTGCCACTGGATGGCGCGGCCATGCGCGCCGTCATCGACAAGACTGACCTTGTCCTGGAAATTGGGGGTTGCCTCGCCTTGCGCGCTGTCAGCAACGAAGCCCTTGTCTGCCGATACACGGAACAGCAGCTGCGGCGAAGAAGCCTGCGCTGCTGCCGGGAGAGCCAACAGCAGCGCAGAAGCCAGAAGCAAAGGGCGGAACATTGGGCGGGTGGAACGTGGGGGCATCGTGCGTCTCTTGGTAGCGTGCGGCGCAGGTACAACGCCGCATGCGGTGGGCCAAGTTAGCGACGCCAACGCGTCTGCACATTCTGCGTCGCACCATTAAAACCCCTCCCGGCATTGCGCCGGGAGGGACATCACAGCATCAGAACTTGTAGCGGAAGCCCAGCAGGTACTGACGACCGGTTTCGGTGTAGTACAGCGGCAGCTGGGCGGTAGCCGGCGACTGCACCCACTCGTCGTAGCCTTCGTTGGTCAGGTTGATGGCTTCCAGGCTCAGCTCCACCTGGTCGCTGATCTTGTAGCGCAACGAAGCATCGACCACGGTGGTGCCGCTGACACCGTGCACGCCGTCGACGTTGAAGCCGACTTCCGCACCCGGCACTGCCGTCAGGTAGTCATCACGATTGGTGGCCGAGATGCGTCCGGCGAACTTCTCACCTTCATAGAACAACGTGGCGTTCCAGGAGCTGCGCGACAGGCCCAGCAGGTCCTGCTTCAGCGCCAGGTTGCCATTGCTGTCCGGATACTTGATGTTCGACTCCACCCAGGTGTAGTTCAGCTGCGCGCCGAGGTTGGACCACTTGCCCGGCAGGAAGGTGAACGGCTGGACGTAGTTCGCTTCGATGCCGCTGAGATCACCGCCCTTGGTGTTGATCGGCGTGGTGAAGGTGAAGTCGTCGTTGACGGTGGCACCGGTGCCCTCCAGCAGCGAAGCCGGCAGCCCGCTGGTGGAATAGGCCCGGACTTCCTTCAGGTTGTAGATGGTGCTCTCGATATCCTTGTAGAACAGGCCAAGGCTCGCCATCGCACCTTCGTTGAAGTACCACTCGAAGCCGAGATCCACGTTGGTTGCGCGGCTCGGGTCAAGCGCCGGGTTACCACCACTGACGGTACGCGCACCGCCAGCGACGGCGACCGTCACGCCAGGCGTCAGGTTGCCCAGGCCTGGACGCGTCATCACCTTGGCAGCGCCCAGACGCACCAGGAAGTCCGGCGTGATTTCGGCGACCAGGTTGAACGAGGGCAGGGTGTCGTCGTACTTGCGGCTGGCCGTTGCCGGGGTGGTCACACCGTTGACCAGGCCCGAACCTACCGAGCTCTGCTTGGTTTCGACATAACGCACGCCGAAATTACCCGAGAACGGAATGGAACCGAGTTCGGTCGAGAATTCACCCATCAACCATGCACCGCGGTCCTTCTCCTCGACGCTGCGGGTGTTGTTCAGGCGCGGCGCCACCGCGAACATGCCGCTGTTGCTGTAGATGTCCAGCAAGTCAGCAATGGCATTGAGATCCGGCACCACCCAGTCGGACGGATACCCCTGGAACGCCTTCAGGCCAGCCTGAGTGGTCAGGTCACCGGGAACGAACTTGGTGCCATCCGCAAAGTTCGGCACGGTTGCTTCCGCCGCGCGGCGCAGCTCCACCGTCTTGAAGCTGTAGTCCTTGGCCAGTACGCCACCCTTCAAGCGGAAGCCAGGGCTGATGTTCCAGTTGAAATCGAGCTGTGCGGTATCGAAATCATTGTCCACGTACTGCGGACGCAGGCGGATCTCGGCCAGCGTCCAACCGTTCGGGTCGGTCGGATCGATACCGTAGTTCAGCACCGGGCGATTCATGTTGCCGCGGTAGTCGTAGCTGAATCCATCGACATCGAACTTGTCCATGATGACCGTGGTCTGCACCGGGTTTTCGTGGGCCGAACGGGTCGTTCCGAGCTTGCCGGACAAGCTGAAGTCATCATTGAAGCGGTGCTTGAAGTTCAGGCTGAGCTGCTTGAATTCGGTGCTCCACTCGTCATGGCGGTTCTCCGAGCGGATGTCGACGTTGTCGAACACACCGTAGACCAAGGCGTTGTTGCGGACCTCGCCATCACGAACGATGGTCTGTGGCTTGCCGGTACCGGAGCGACTGAAGGAAATAGCCTCGATATAGTGCTCATCGCGCTCAGCATCGATCTTCGAGTACAGAGCATCCAAGGACAGCTCGGTTGCGTCGGTGGGCTTCCACTGCAACGAGCCGGTCACGCCCAGGCGCTTCTGCATGTGCTCCATCTGCACGTAGCGTGGGAAGCGCGGGTGGTAAGTGTCAGCTGAAAGTGCCTCGGTGAAAGGCGAGCTCTTGTTGAAACCACCATTGCTCGGGCCATTGGCCCAGCGGCCGGTGTTGGAACCTTCTTCCAGCGCCTGGCGCTCGGAGTAGGCCACCGACAGCAATGCGCCGAAGGTGCCGTCGGCGAAGGTGTTGGCGATCAACGCGGCCACGCGCGGATCGGTCTTCTGCGCCATGTCGTTATAGCTGGCCTGGCCGCTGGCGGCAAAAGTGAAGCCGTCATAGTCGAACGGGCGTGCGGTGTTCAGGTCAACGGTGGCACCGAGCGAGCCTTCCTCGACATCGGCCGAGGCGGTCTTGCGCACGATCAGCTGCGAGAACAGGTCCGAAGCGAACACGTTGAAGTCGAAACCACGACCGCGGTTGGTACCGCCGGTCTGGTCACCGGAACCCACCGTCGACAGCGCCTCCATGCCATTGATGCGCACGCGGGTGAAGTCCGAACCAAGGCCACGCACAGTGATGCTGCGACCTTCGCCGGCATCACGTGCGATCACCACGCCGGGAATGCGCTGCAGCGATTCTGCAAGGTTCAAGTCTGGGAACTTGCCGATGTCCTCGGCGACGATGGCATCCACCACGCCCGCTTCGCTGCGCTTGATGTCGAGCGCCTTCTCCACGCTGGCACGGTAACCGGTGACGGTCACTGCATCCAGTTCGGTGGCGGCGGTCCCCGCGGTTGCCGGCGCAGCCGCATCCTGGGCCATGGCAACGCCTGCCTGCAGGGCCAAACTGATCCCCAACGCGAGCAAGGTAACCGGTGTCTTTTTCTGCGAGTTACGTGGATTCATGTGCTTCCCCTCTCCAAGGTTTGCATTCGATACAGTGGCTCCGGCTTGTGTTCAGCGCCGGATGACACCGCTGGTCAAAACGGAAAGTAACAGCTGCGTGAGGAGGGAGCATCTTGCACTGCAGCAGGACGGAAACTGGGCGAAAACCTTTGTCTGATGGACATTGGCGGACGGTTATGGGGGCAGACAAGGGGACAGTGGCGGCCGAATGACACCGATAGTCAATCAACCATGCCATGATGCGCGCCGATCGACGAGGAGACAGGAATGGCGATGATTTCCCCCCGTGTTGTCTGTTTTGGTGAGCTGCTGCTGCGCTTGGGCGCGCCCGGTAACCAGCTGTTGTTGCAATCGCCCACGCTGGACGTGCATGCCGGCGGTGCCGAGGCCAATGTAGGTGTGTCGCTGGCGCATTTCGGCCACGACGTGGCGATGATCAGCGTGGTCGCCGACAACCCGCTGGGTGCGGCGGTGGCCGGTGAGCTGCGCCGCCACGGCGTCGACACCTCGCGCGTGCGTCGCAGCGACGGCCGCATGGGCCTGTACTTCCTGACCACCGGCGCCGGCCACCGGCCCAGCGAAGTGGTCTATGACCGCGCCGACTCGGCCTTCGCCAGCGCTCGCGCCGATAGCTACGACTGGCCGGCGCTGCTGCAGGGCGCGCAGTGGTTGCACCTGTCCGGGGTCAGCCCGGCGCTCGGGCTGGAAGCCGCGCAGACCACCCTGGCCGCCGCACGCGCCGCCAACGAGCGCGGCATCAAGGTGTCCTTCGACGGCAACTTCCGGCCCAAGCTATGGGAACGCTGGGGCGGCGACGCCAAGGCGATCCTGCGCGACCTGTTCGACTGCGCGCACATCGTATTTGCCGACTATCGCGACATCGGCGTGGTGCTGGGCGGCGAGTTCAACCAAACCGAACCGCAGGCGCGCGTCGATGCTGCCGCGGCGATGGCGTTCGCGGCATTCCCGCGCCTGCAGTACATGGCCTGCACGCAGCGCACCGCGCACAGCGTCGGCCACCACTCGCTGGGCGCGATGCTGCTTGGCCGTGATGGCACCCGTGCATTGGCGCCGGCCGAAGAGCTGACCGATATCGTCGACCGCATCGGCGGCGGCGACGCGTTTGCAGCCGGCGTGCTGCACGGCCTGATCGAGGGCATGGATGCGGAAACCACGATCCGCTTCGGCCTGGCTGCGGGCTGCCTGAAGCATTCCATTCCCGGCGATTTCAACCCAGTCGGCGTGGCCGACGTCATGGCCCTGATGGGCGAAGGAAAGTTCGATGTCCGGCGCTGATCCGCGCGTACGCGCAGTGCTCAAACTGGCCCCGGTGATTCCGGTGTTCACTCCCGACAACGTCGACGATGCGGTGCAGGTCGCGCAGGCCTTGTTCAACGGCGGCCTGCCGGTGATCGAGGTGACCCTGCGCACCGCAAACGCGATGGATGCGATCAAGGCCATGGTCGAGGCCGTGCCTGATGCGGTGGTCGGTGCCGGCACAGTGCTGACGCCGGCACAGATGGAGAAGCTGAAATCGGTGGGTGGTCGCTTTGCGGTGTCACCTGGCGCCACCGACACGCTGTATGCCGCGGCACGCGATACCGATCTGCCGTTCCTGCCAGGTGTTGCGACTTCGTCCGAGTTGATGCGCGGCCTGGAGCACGGGCTGGATACGTTCAAGTTCTTCCCGGCTGTGCAGGCTGGTGGTGTGGGCATGTTGTCGGCTTGGAATGGCCCGTTCGGCGATGTGCGGTTCTGTCCGACCGGTGGCATCAGCGCGCAGACCGCATCGCAGTTCCTGCATCTGCCGAATGTGCTGTGCGTGGGCGGTTCGTGGTTGACCACGCGCGAGCTGTTGCAGGCGCGTGATTGGGCGGGGATTGAGGCGCTGGCTAGGGCTGCGGCTGTTTTGCCGGGTTGATGCCGGGATTGGGGATTAGATCAAGATCAAAAGCTAACCCCTCCCCAACCCTTGCCTTCGGCAAAGGGAGGGGGCTGAAGCTGCAATTGCGCGGAATGCCGCAGGGCGCAAGTACCGCCCCCTCCCTTGCGCAACGCGCAGGGGAGGGTCGGGGAGGGGTGCTGTTGCTGTTGCTCGGCTCTAAAGCTTCAACCGCCGATACAAGGTACTGCGGTTAACCCCCAACCTTTTCGCCGCCAGGCTCACATTGCCATCGCAGGCCGCCAAGGTCTGCCGCATCACATCCAAAGCCAGTTCCTGCAAGCTGCCATCCACTACCGGTGCAGCAGCAACGCGTCGCGTAGCCTGATGCAGATACTCAGGCAGCAGCTCCCTATCAATCACCGCACCCGGCTCGGTCAACGCCACCAAGGTGCGCAGACAGGCCGCAAGCTGGCGCAGATTGCCCGGCCAGTCGTAGGCCACCAACGAATGCTCTGCCTCCACACTCAACACCCGTCCCTGCGCCAAGGGCTGCCACATCGCCTGCAGCAGCTGTGCGCGGTCGTCCGCATCACGCAGCGGCGACAGCCGCATCACATGATCGGCGATCCGGTAGTACAGATCGGAACGGAAACGGCCTTCCTCCATTGCCTGTTGTAGATCGCAGTGGGTGGCGCAGATCAGCATGAAATCCAACTTGACCGCCTTGCCGCCGCCCAGCGGTGACAGCTCGCGATCCTGCAGCACGCGCAGCAGGCGTGGCTGCAGCGCCAACGGCATGTCGCCGATTTCATCGAGGAACAACACGCCGCCTTGCGCCTGCCGCAGCAGGCCTTGGCTGCCTTGTCTGCGCGCTCCGGTGAAGGCGCCTTCCTCGTAGCCGAACAGTTCGGCTTCGATCAATCCTTCCGGCAAGGCCGCACAGTTCACCGCGACGAAAGGTTTGCTGCTGCGGCTGCTCTGCGCATGCAGCGCGCGCGCCGCCACTTCCTTGCCAGTGCCGGTTTCGCCCTGCAGCAGCACCGGCAGGCCGGCTTCCAATACGCGACCGGCACGCAACAGCTGTTCGCGCTGGGTGACATCGAATACCACGGCGGGTGCGGCGACGGTGGTTGGCAATGGTCGCGCCAGTGCTTGGGCTACGCTGGTCGTCCGCGTGCGCGCTGCGGGTGTTGGCGCATCCAGTTGGCCATGCAACAGGCGACCGCTGCGATCCTGCAACATGCCTTCATCGCGCATCCGCGACAGCGGCATCTCGAACAACGCTTCATAGGAAGCGCGGCCGATATCGCCACGTTCCAGGCCGAACAGGTGTAGGCCGACGCCATTTGCGGCCACCAGGCGGCCGTTGCGGAAGCCAAGCACAGCCTCTCCCGCGGTTCCCAGCAAGGTGCGGTCGTGGTGCAGGCGCAGCAGTTCGCAGTCGCCGATACCGTTCTCGAAGAAACGGTGTTCGATGCGGTTGGCAGCCAGCCGCGCCAGGCCCATCGCGTGCATCTGCTGCACGCTGGCCGGGCCGCTGATGTCGAGCACGCCGGCGAGTTGTCCATGCGGGTCGTGGATGGGCATGGCCGAGCAGCTGAGGATGCCGTGCGGTGCGTAGAAGTGTTCGCCGCCACGTACTTCCACCGCGCGACCTTCGACGATCGCGGTGCCGATGGCATTGGTGCCGACTGCCGATTCACTCCAGCACACACCCGGCATCAAAGCCACGCGCCCGGCCTTGTCGAGGAAACCGGCGCTGCCTTCGGCATTGAGGATCCAGCCGCTCTCGTCGGTGAGCAGCACGATGCTGCCGGTGCTGGCGGTATGGGCGGCCAGCCCGTCGAGCTCAGCGCGCGCCAGCCGCCATAGGCGTTCGTGGCGTTCACGCAGTTCGCGCAGGTTGTGGCCGGGCAGGGGCTCCAGCGCAGGCTCGGCATCCACCAGCAAGCCGCTGCGCTGGCAGCGCCGCCATGACTGCAGGATGTTGTCGGGCACCGTGCCCACGGGCGTGGTGCCGCGCTCGAAGAACGAGCGGCGGGCGTTGCCCACGCGATGTTGCAGTGCCAGTGCCATGAGCGCTCCTGTGTCGCATTTTGCGACAGCTGTTCAAACCACTGTTCCGATTAACACCACAGCTGGGCGGGCGCTGCAATCACCTGCCGTTTCGCAGCGCAGCAAATCTGCCCGCGAGTCTTCGCAATCAATGGCTTTTCATCGTGCCGCAACGCAACAGGCGGAACTTGGCATCGCTCTTGCGCCTGTTGTAGCCACCGCCACACACGCGGCCCACACACCGCTGAACCGGAGATTCCACAGATGAACGCAGTCCTGTCCGCCAAACCGCATGCCACCGATCCGCAGTCCCTGTTCAAAGCCCGCTATGGCAACTACATCGGCGGTGAATGGGTAGCCCCGCGCAGTGGCCAGTATTTCGACAACACCACGCCGGTCACCGGCAAGGTGTTCACCCAGGTGGCGCGCTCCAATGCCGAGGATGTGGAGCTGGCGCTGGATGCCGCGCACGCCGCCAAGGATGCCTGGGGCAAGCGCTCGACCACCGAGCGCGCCAATATCCTCAACCGCATTGCTGATCGCATCGAGGAAAACCTTGAGCTGATCGCCCACGCCGAAACCTGGGACAACGGCAAGCCGATCCGCGAGACGCTGAACGCCGATGTGCCGTTGATGGCCGATCATTTCCGCTACTTCGCTGGTGCCTTGCGTGCGCAGGAAGGCAGCCTGTCGCAGATCGACAACGACACCGTGGCCTATCACTTCCACGAGCCGCTGGGTGTGGTCGGGCAGATCATTCCGTGGAACTTCCCGCTGCTGATGGCGGCATGGAAAGTGGCGCCGGCACTGGCTGCCGGTAACTGCATAGTGCTGAAGCCGGCCGAACAGACCCCGGCCTCGATCCTGGTGCTGATGGAGGTTATTGGCGACCTGCTGCCGCCGGGCGTGCTCAACATCGTCAATGGTTTCGGCCTGGAAGCCGGCAAGCCGCTGGCCAGCAGCCCGCGCATTGCCAAGATCGCCTTCACCGGCGAGACCAGCACCGGCCGGCTGATCATGCAGTACGCCAGCCAGAACCTGATCCCGGTGACGCTGGAGCTGGGCGGCAAGTCGCCCAACATCTTCTTCGCCGACGTGATGGCCGAGGACGATGATTTCCTCGACAAGGCGGTGGAAGGTTTCGTGATGTTCGCCTTCAACCAGGGCGAGGTCTGCACCTGCCCGTCGCGGGTGCTGATTCAGGAGTCGATCTACGAGAAGTTCATGGAGCGCGCACTGGCACGGGTGGCGGCGATCAAGCAGGGCAACCCGCTGGACCCGAACACCATGGTGGGTGCGCAGGCCTCGCAGGAGCAGCTGCAGAAGATCCTGTCCTACATCGAGATCGGCAAGGCCGAGGGCGCCGAAGTGCTGATCGGCGGCGAGCAGAACCAGCTGGATGGCGATCTTGCTGATGGTTTCTACGTCAAGCCGACGGTGTTCAAGGGCCACAACAAGATGCGTGTGTTCCAGGAGGAGATCTTCGGGCCGGTGGTGTCGGTAACCACCTTCAAGACCGAAGAAGAAGCACTGGAGATCGCCAACGACACCTTGTACGGCCTCGGTGCCGGCCTGTGGAGCCGCGATGCTTCACGCCTGTACCGCATGGGCCGTGCGATACAGGCAGGGCGGGTGTGGACCAACTGCTACCACGCCTACCCCGCGCATGCGGCATTCGGTGGCTACAAGCAGTCGGGCATCGGCCGCGAGAACCACAAGATGATGCTCGACCATTACCAGCAGACCAAGAACCTGCTGGTCAGCTATTCGCCCAAGAAACTGGGTTTCTTCTGAACCAGGCCCGGATGCGCCCGGTCGGTACTGGCCGGGCGTGATCTGGATCAAGGCGCCAGGCCAGGCTTGGCGCGAAGCTGGACTAATCCCCCGCAAAGGAGATCCATTGATGGACAAGACGATGAAGGCGGCCGTGGTCCGCGAATTCGGCAAGCCGCTGGTGATTGAAGAAGTAACCGTGCCGCGTCCGGCCGCAGGCGACATCCTGGTCAAGATCGAGGCTTGTGGCGTCTGCCACACCGACCTGCACGCCGCCGAAGGCGACTGGCCGGTGAAGCCCAATCCCCCGTTCATTCCCGGCCACGAAGGCGTCGGTCACGTGGTCGCGGTGGGTGCGGGTGTCACCCACATCAAGGAAGGCGACCGCGTCGGTATCCCGTGGCTGTATTCGGCCTGCGGTTATTGCGAGCACTGTCTGGGCGGCTGGGAAACGCTGTGCGAAGCGCAGCAGAACAGTGGTTATTCGGTGAACGGTGGTTTCGCCGAATACGCGCTGGCCAATGCCAACTACGTCGGCCTGCTGCCCAAGGAAGTGGGCTTCGTCGAGATCGCGCCAATCCTGTGCGCGGGTGTCACCGTCTACAAGGGTTTGAAGGTCACCGACACCAAGCCCGGTGACTGGGTGGCGATTTCGGGTATCGGCGGCCTCGGTCATATGGCGGTGCAGTACGCCAAGGCGATGGGCTTGAACGTGGCGGCAGTGGATATCGACGACAACAAGCTGGCCCTGGCCAAGCGCCTGGGCGCCAGCATCACCGTCAACGCCCGCAACACCGACCCGGCCGCGTTCCTGAAGAAGGAAATCGGCGGCGCGCATGGCGCTCTGGTTACTGCTGTATCGCCCAAGGCCTTCGAGCAAGCGCTGGGCATGGTGCGGCGTGGTGGCACGGTGTCCTTGAATGGTCTGCCGCCGGGTGACTTCCCGCTGGACATCTTCGGCATGGTGCTCAATGGCATCACCGTGCGTGGCTCGATCGTCGGCACCCGCCTGGACCTGCAGGAATCGCTGCAGTTCGCCGCTGAAGGCAAGGTCGCGGCGACAGTGAGCACCGACAAGCTGGAGAACATCAACGAGGTGTTCAAGCGCATGCATGAAGGTGCGATTGAAGGCCGCGTGGTGTTGGACTTCAACGCCTGATTGCAGCCAGCCAGCACATCCGCACCTCCCCCGGGGTGTGCTGGTTGGATTGCTTTTGGCTTTGGCTATTGATCTTCTCCTCTCCCCTTGCGGGAGAGGATGCCGAAGGCAGGAGAGGGTGCGGCGAAGCCGCAAAGCTCATGCACGGTCAGATTGCATATCAATCGATAGCCAAACATTGCCAGCTTCGCGGTTCACACCGCTCCCACAAAAGCCTCCCCACCTTCTTGCCTAGCGTGCGTGCACCGCTGCCACCGGCATGCGATCCAACGCCAACCATGCGTCTTCAACAAGATCCCGCACCTGCTCCCAGCGTAGCCGCGAGCCGCCGCGTGCCTGTTCCCAATGCTCGGCCAGCTCAACGTCGGTATCGCCGCTGCCACGCGGCCAATCCGCCGCATGCGTTGCCAGCGCGAATGCATAGGCCGGCTGCAGGTCCAGCCAACCGCGTGCGCCACGCCGCCGCCGCGCATAGTCGTCGAGACTGTACTGCACGAAATCCTGCGCCACTTCGTCGGCTGCGTGTTGGCTGCGCCTTAGCCGGCCACGCCGCAACACCTTGGGATCGGCACCAAACAAGGTTGGTGCAACGGGGTGTTCGATGCGATCGGGGCGGTACATGGCACAACCCTCCCTGTTGGGCGCTCACAGTTACGCCCGGGGCTGTTAGTTGGGGGTGAGCGGGAGGTTTAGGCGGTTGTTGGGCTGGTTGGCGCAACGGCAAAAGCAAGGGCAGGAGCAGAAGCACCCCTCCCCAACCCTCCCCTTCGCAATGCGAAAGGGAGGGGGTCAAGGGCGCGCTCAGCTTGCGGCCAGGCTGCTCAACGCGCCCATTGCCATTGCAGGCCCACGGTGAAGCCGCGATCCGGGCCCGGCTCGTAATAGCGCTGGTTGCCGTCATTGACGATCACCGAGCCGATATAGCGCTGGTCCAGCAGGTTATCCACACGCGCGAATGCACGTAGCGGCCCACGCGATGTGTCCCATTGCCGCGCCATCTCCAGATTCAGCAAGCCATAGCCCGCTGCGCTGGCACTGCCCAGATCGTTCACGCCGATAGCACTGGCCGCCACGCCTTCGACCGCCCATTGCCACGGCCCCGGCTGCCATTGCCAGCGTGCGAACAACTGCTGGCGTGGCACGCCCGGTAGGCGCGTCCCAGCGGCCACGATGTTGCTGGGCTGGGTGCAGGGCGAGGGCAGGCCGGTGCAGGTCAGGTAGGCATCGCGCACGCTGGCCTGCAGCCAGGTGTAGGCCAGCTGCAGCTGCTGGTCGGTGGCAATCGGCTGCTGCCAGCTCAGCTCGACACCTTGCCGCCGGGTCGCGCCGATGTTGCGGTAGCTGCTGCGGCCGCCGCTGTTGGTCGCCACCGCCAGCTCGTCCTCGCTGTCGGCACGGAACAGGGCCAGCTCCAGCCGCGCACCGCTCTGCGCCCGCCATTTGCTGCCGATCTCGAAATTGCGGGTACTGCCGGCGGCCAGATCCAGCGCCAAGCCGGCGCCGCCATCGGCGCGGTAGCCCAGCTCGTTGAAGGTCGGCGTTTCAAAACCACGCCCGGCCGAGGCGTAAAAACGCAGATCGTCGCTGGCACGGAACACCAGGCCCGCCACCGGTGTAGTCGCCGAGTAATCGCGACTGCCGCTGTCATCGGGATTGCTGGCAGTGACGTAGCGGTCGCGCGAACGAAACTGCACCTCGCTATGGCGCGCACCCAGCAATGCCGACCAGCGCGGGCTGAACTGCCACCACGCCTGCGCGAACTGGTCGATGTTCTGCACACGGTCGCTCTGATCACGGCGCAACCGGCCCTTGATGCCCAGGCTGTTGCCGATGAAGTTCTCGTAGCCGGTGCGGTGTTGTTGCTGACGGTCGGCATTTGCCCCGATCACCAGCTCCAGCGGCTTGCCAGCCAGTTGCCCGTGCCAGGCCCAGCGCGCGTCCACGCCGCCGTAATCGCTGTCCAGGTCGATCACCCCGCCCGAGTGCAGGGGACTGTTCTGCGGCCCCGGCGGGATCGCCAGGAACTGTTCCACCGCGCGCTGCCCCGCATAGCCCATCAACCGCCAGGTCTGCTGACCACGTTCGGCGCTGTAGACCGCGCCCAGCTGCGTCTGCCGCACCGACTTGCGGGTGTTGTACTGAGTGGCGACGGCGGTGGCCTGACGCGGGTTCTCGCGCACCTGCTCGCGACTCAGGCCCAAGGGGTCCTGCGCATGCGGTGCATCAAAGCCGTTGAACAGCAGTTCCAGTCGCTGGCCGGCCGCCAGATCAAAGCCCAGCCGCGCATTCACCGATTCACGTCGGGCCGCGCTGTGCTCGCGCCAGCCATCGGTACGGAAATGGTTGGCCGCCACGTTGTAGTGCATTGCCCCGGCCAGGCCCTTGAGCTGCACACCGGTGCTGGAGCTGTTGTTGCTGCCATGGCTGCTGCGCAGCCGCCATGGATCGCCGTCCTGCCCGTCCGCGCTCCACAGCTGCAGCACGCCACCGGAGGAATTGCCGTACAGCGCCGAGAACGGCCCACGCAGCACCTCCACCCGCTCCGCACCGAACACGTTGAAGTGCGAGAGCTGGCCCTGGCCATCGGGCATGGTCGCCGGCACCCCGTCCACCAGCAGCCGCACCCCGCGCACGCCGAAGGTGGAGCGCGCGCCAAAACCGCGCAGCGACAGCTGGGTGTCCTGTGCATAGTTCTGCCGGTCACGTGCCAGCAAGCCGGGCACCGCGCCCAGCACTTCGGAAAGCTGCGCGCCACGGCCATTGCCGTCGGCGTCCAGCGCAAGCGTGCTGCTGGAGGAGGGCAGGTCGAAATCGTCCACCGCGTGGACCTTGGCGGCCTGAACCTGCACCCGATCCAGCGTTGCGGTGGGCAACTCGTCGGCCAGCGCCGGCAATGCCAGCATCAGCCCGGAAAACGCCAAAAAACGATTACAAGTACGCATCCAGCCATCATCTCCGATCCACGCAGGCAGCGTCATCGCCCCGCGCGCTGAAGTTCCAGCTGAAACCCTACGGCCACGGGGCTCCAGCCCTGTTACGATGATGCGGTTGTGAGCGCGCTTTTGCTGCGTCCCGCGCCGAACACCCCCACTCCCCGCCACTGATACGAGTATCGCCGTGTCCTTCTTTGCAAACGTCGAACAGGTTCCTGGTGACCCGATTCTGGGTCTGACCGAGGCTTACAACGCTGACAGCCGCACCACCAAGGTCAATCTTGGCGTGGGCATCTACTACGACGAGAGCGGCCGCATTCCGCTGCTGCGCGCCGTCAAGCAGATCGAGCAGACGCTGGCCGCCGAGGCCAAACCGCGCGGTTACCTGCCCATCGACGGGCTGCCGGCCTACACCCAGGCCACCCAGAAGCTGGTGTTCGGCGAAGGTTCGGACCTGCTGGCCGCTGGCCGCGTCGCGACCTCGCAGACCGTTGGCGGCAGCGGTGCGCTGCGCGTTGGCGCCGACCTGCTGAAGCGCCTGCTGCCGCACGCCACCATCGCCATCAGCAACCCGAGCTGGGAAAACCACCGCGCCGTATTCGGCGCCGCCGGTTTTGACGTGGTCGACTACACCTATTACGACAACGCCACGCACGGCCTGGATTTCGCCGGCATGCTGGCCGACCTGCAGAAGCTGCAGCCGGGCACCGTGGTGCTGCTGCATGCCTGCTGCCACAACCCGACCGGCGCGGACCTGAGCACCGAGCAGTGGAAGCAGGTTGCTGCACTGATGAAGGACCGACAGCTGTTCCCCTTCATCGACATGGCCTACCAGGGCTTCGACAAGGGCATCACCCAGGATGGCCAGGCCGTGCGCATCGTCGCCGAGGCCGGCATCGACAGCTTCATCGTCGCCAACTCGTACTCCAAGTCGTTCTCGCTGTACGGCGAGCGCGTCGGTGCGTTGTCGGTGGTGGGCCCGGACGCGACCTCGACCAAGGCCGTGCAGTCGCAGGTCAAGCGCATCATCCGCACCATCTACTCCAGCCCGTCCACCCATGGCGCCGCGCTGGTCGCTGGCGTGCTGAACAGTGGCGAGCTGCGTGGCGTGTGGGAAGCCGAGCTGACCGAAATGCGCGAGCGCATCCACGCCCTGCGGGCCGGCATGGTGCAGAAGCTGGCCGCCCTGGGCGCGCCGGAATTCGGCTTCATCCAGCAGCAGGCCGGCATGTTCTCGTACTCGGGCCTGAGCAAGGCACAGGTGGACACGCTGCGTGACGACTACGGCATCTACGCCGTTGGTACCGGCCGCATCTGCGTTGCCGCGCTGAGCCAGAACAACCTGGATTACGTGGCCAAGGCGGTTTACGAAGTCAGCCGCGGCTGATGCATCGTTGCTGCTGATGTGATGAAAAGCCCGGGGAAACCCGGGCTTTTTTGGTTTGAGGGTTGTGGATAAAGCTGTGGAGCAAAGGCTTTGGAGCTTTAAAGCACCCCTCCCCAGCCCTCCCCTTGCCTACGGCAAAGGGAGGGGGCAATAGCTGCAGCCCTCACCATTTCGCGAACCGCAGCTTAGCCCCCTCCCTTGCGCAAAGCGCAGGGGAGGGCTGGGGGGGTGCCGTTGCTCCGGCTCTTGCCGCTCCCCCCAGTCTTATCCACAACCCCCTGTGGATATCCAACAGCTACCCCGGCACCACCCAGGTAACCAGCACCGCAGCTGCCACCATCGCCCCAAGCCCAATCGCCACGCCGGCCCCATAACGCCCACCACCACTGGCAAACGCCAGCACCGACTTGGCCAACGACGCTGAAGCCAGCAGTGCCACCACGCCCCAGCGCGCCTGCGCCAACTCCAAACCACCGGAGGCCGTAAGCCCGGCAATACTCGCCGCCGCCGCGTGCAACTCCCCCAACGCGGCAATCGTCGCCCCGGCCAGAGCACCGGCCTGCCCGAACAACTGCCGCAGCCCTTCTGACAACAGCAGCACCACCGCAATCACCAGCGCGATCAGCAGGGCGTGCTTCAACTGGAAGGCCTTGCTGGCCGGCCCCTGCGGCACAGCCTCATCGGCCACATGGCGCAGTCCCAACGCTGAGCACAGCAGCAACACCAAGGACGCCGCCGCCAGCGACCATGCCGTAGATTTCAGCAACGTCGCCGAACTGGTGCCGATAACGGCGGAAAACAATAGCAATGAAGCCAGGTTCGCCAATAACGCTGCCGCCACCGAAGGCATCACCAAGGCCGGCGCAGCGCGACTGCTGCGGCCAAACCCGGCCACTGCCGCGGTCGAGGAGGCGAAGCCGGAGAAGAACCCGGCTACCGGCAAGCCCCAGCGCGCGCCCACCGCGCGCAGCGCGATATGGCCGAGCATGCCCACGCCCATCACCAGCACCACGATCTGCCATAGCTTGGACGGCACCAGCACGCCCCAGGGGTCGACCGCGCTGTCAGGCAGCATCGGTAGCACCACCAGCGCACAGGCGGCCAGCAGCAAGGCGTCGCGCACCTCCTGGTCGCTGATCACGTCCCGGCTCAGCCGCGCCAACGGCGCCTTGGCCCACAGCAGGATCGCTACTACCACGCCCAGCGCCGCCGCCAGCGCCTGTTGCTGCATGCCCAAGCCGCCCAGCAGCACAGTTATCAACAGGGCGATCTCGCCGGTCAGGCCGGGATCTTCACGCGAGGTGACGCGGTAACTGGTCCACGCCAACGCCGCCACTGCCAGCAGCGCCACCACGAATACCGCCTGGCCCAGCATCAAGGCCGCCGCCCCCAACAGGGCAGACAGCGCATGCGTCCGAACGCCTGCCTGCAGGCTTTTGCGACCGCCGTGCTGACGCTCGCGCACCGCGCCGATCAGCAAGCCGATGCCCAAGGCAGTCAGCAAGCCGTGTGTGGCCTGGTTCCAATCCATCGTGTTCTCCAGCAAGGCCCTGAATGGTACGAGGCCTGTGGATAAAGCCAATACCCCCGGACTTATCCACATCTCATTTCGCTATGGAGTTATCCCCAAACGTTTGTGGATAAGCCTCTTACGCCCGTCATGACGGGGCCTTTTCTCGCCATGGCAACTACGCGACGCTCCGGCTGGCAATCGCTGTCCAGATTTGTCCACAGGAAGACAAAGTCTGGCCACGGCTCGCTAAAAGCGGAGCCAGCCGCGACAATAGCGCCCCTTTCGTCTGAAGGTAGTTGCCGTCCATGTCCCGTACGTCGCTGACCCGTTTCCTGATCGAAGAACAGCATGCCAAGCGCATCAACGCCGACCTGCGCCAGTTGGTGGCCGTGGTGGCCCGCGCCTGCACCAGCATCTCGATCGCCGTCAGCAAGGGCGCCCTGGGCGGCGTGCTGGGCGATGCCGGCACCGGCAACGTGCAGGGTGAGGCACAGAAGAAGCTCGACGTGATCTCCAACGAGATCCTGCTTGAAGCCAATGCCTGGGGTGGCCACCTGGCCGCCTGCGCCTCCGAGGAAATGGACCACAGCCAGCCGGTGCCGTCGGAATACCCGCTGGGCGACTTCCTGCTGCTGTTTGATCCGCTGGACGGCAGCTCCAACATCGATGTGAACGTCTCGGTCGGCACCATCTTCTCGGTGCTGCGCTCGCCCAAGGGTGTGGATAAGCCGGGCGACGAGCACTTCCTGCAGCCGGGCACCCAGCAGGTCGCCGCCGGTTACTGCATCTACGGGCCCAGCACCATGTTGGTCCTGACCGTGGGCCATGGCACCCACGCCTTCACCCTGGACCGCGAAACCGGTGAGTTCGTGCTGACCCAGCGCGGCATGCAGGTGCCGGCGGACACCAAGGAATTCGCCATCAACATGTCCAACCAGCGCCACTGGGAAGCGCCTATGCAGGGCTATGTGGCTGACCTGCTGGCCGGCAAGGACGGCGTGCGCAGCAAGGACTTCAACATGCGCTGGATCGCCTCGATGGTGGCCGACGTGCATCGCATCCTGACCCGCGGCGGCATCTTCATCTACCCGTGGGACAAGAAGGACCCGTCCAAGGCCGGCAAGCTGCGCCTGATGTACGAAGCCAATCCCATGTCGCTGCTTGTCGAACAGGCCGGCGGCGCCGCCACCGATGGCCGCGAGCGCATCCTCGACATCGCCCCGACCCAGCTGCACCAGCGCGTACCGGTGTTCCTCGGCTCGAAGAACGAAGTAGCCGAAGCCACCCGCTACCACCGCGAGCACGACCTGCAGGGCTGAGCCGCGCTTCACCGGTAGTGCCGAGCCATGCTCGGCAGGGGCATTACCGATAACCCTCCTGTAGTGCCGAGCCATGCTCGGCAGAGGCACTACCGGTACAGCCCCACAGCTGGGCATTGATTGGAAAGCCTCTGCCGAGCATGGCTCGGCACTACCCATGCAGGGCGGTTCACGCCACCATCGGCGGTAGCTCTCCGGAGATACCGTCGATGCGCAGACTGATTCTGCTGTTGTTACTGCTTCCCAGCTGGGCCTGGGCACAAACACCGGCAACGCTGGAACAGGCCGATACGGCGTGGAACCAGCTGCGTCTGCAGGGCGATGCCAAAGCACTCGCGCCCTTGCTGGCCGAAGACTGGCTGCTCACCCATTCCGACGGCCGTGTACAACACAAGGCCGACTATCTACACGAGCTGACTACGCGTCAGCGCCGTAACACCCGCATCGACAACGAAGACGTACAGGTCCGCCTGCATGGCGACACCGCGGTGATCACCGGCACCAGCGTGCAAGCCGCCATCAGTGACGGCAAACCCTGGGAAGGCAGGTTCCGCTTCACCCGCGTCTGGCTGCTGCGCGACGGCCAATGGCAGATGCTGGCCTCGCACTCCTCACGGCTGGCAGAGGCCACGCAATGAGCGTGCCCGACTTCATCGAGGTCTACGACAACGCCCTGTCCGCCGCCGATTGCGCCGCCATCGTCGAACGTCTGCGCCACAGCACCCAGCTCAAACCAGGCCAGGTCGGCAGCGGCGTGTTCCCCGAACTCAAACGCAGCCACGACCTGCGCATCAGCGGTAACGAGGGCTGGCGCGATGTCGAGCAGCGCCTGCAGCACGCGGTGTTCAACGGCATGCTGCATTACCTGCGGCGTTATCCACAGGTTCTGATTTCACCGTTGATGCTGCAGGTACCCGATGCGCAAGGCCAAGCGCGACGACTGGGCGCAGATGATTTCCAGGGTATGGACGATGCCGCGCTATCCGAACTCGCGCGCACCTGCCTGCGCCCCGGCGCGATCAACCTGCAGTGGTATACGGCGGGCGAGGGAGGCTACCCCTATTGGCACTGCGAATTGTTCCCGCGTGATCCTGGTGGCGAAACCCTGCACCGGCACCTGCTGTGGACGCTGTACCTCAATGACGGCTTCGAGGATGGCGAGACCGAGTTCCTTTTTCAGCAGCGAAAGGTGGTGCCGCGTACTGGCAGCCTGTTGATCGCACCGACGGCGTTCACACACACCCATCGCGGCAATCGGCCGCAGGGTGGGGATAAGTTCATTGCGACGAGTTGGATATTGTTCCAATCGGCACAGCGCTTGTATGGAGAGGGAAGCTAGTTCCAATTGTTCTCGCGGAAAGCTCGTTCCTGGGTAGAGCGGAGCCAAGCTCCGCTGGGGCTCTACCGGTAGAGCCTCTACCGAGCATGGCTCGGCACTACAGAGACTGTTGCAACCGTGCATCATCAAAGGGGTACCCACCAATGAAATGGCTTGCGTTCTTTGCGCTGCTGGTAGTTGTGCTCAATTTGATAGCGAGCTTCTTCATCCTCCGCATCAAAGATCAAACCAGTACGCAACGTCTGCTCCAGATCGCTCTGGTCTGGCTGTTACCAGTCATCGGTGCGGTGCTCTGTCTGACATTTGCCACATCCTTGCTGCCTGCCGCTGCACGCGGCCAGGCAACTGATGCCGGCATGATGGTTGGCGACATCCCTGGCCATCCCATCGTTAATGGAAGCAATTGCGGTAGTGCAGTGCCCTGCGACGACGGTGGTGGTGGAGATGGCGGCGGGGATTGATAGATCTGCTTGTCTCATACCTCGTCGTAGCAGAGATCATCCGGATCAACGCCAACATGATCTGGCGGAGGCAGCTCCAGCAGGCGTACTCCCACAATCTCTTTCCTCCCCAACAGCAATGCCTTGGCCACGCGATGCATGCCATCCATCACACGCCCCTGAGGACAGAGAATGATTGGATACTTCAGGTCCGCGGCTTCAACCAGTTGCATGTGCTCGATCACCTGCCTGCATGTCGGGGGCGGTGAATCGGCGCCCCACCAATAGGCTTCGTCCAGTTCCGCGACCGCTGATAGTGCAATGTAGGAAACGGGAAGGTCACGGCTCAGTGCGATCAAATGATGCACGTCCCAGGCCAACAAACCTGACTCGCTCTGACGAAAGTGGTATTGCCTGCGCATGGTTTCTTGACCAACGAAATTCAGGCGACAGCGTAACGCACTACCTGTAAAGCGGAGCCAGGCGCGGCTGTGACTTTGTCTCCACCGCCTGGGGGGAGGGGGTTATGCGGTGATGGTTACAATTTTTCCGCCATGTGTTTCCCGAAATGTTGTTTGTTTGCGGATTCGCGGCTTTGGCGGCTCCCACAACCGACGCCGCGCGCTGCCGAGCATCGCTCGGCACTACAGGTGGGGCTTAGAACAACTCGCCTTGCAGTGATGGCTTCTTCGGTGGCAGCGGGGCGATGAACTTGCTGCAGTCCAGCCACGGCCATTGCTGGCGCGATGCGTTGAAGCCGAGGCGTTTGCTGGCCAGCTTGAAGCGGTTTGCAAGCAGGTCCGCATAGACGCCGTCGCCACGCATGCGCTTGCCGAACTGGCTGTCGTAGTCCTTGCCACCGCGCAGCTGGTTGATGGTGCTCATCACGTGCTCCGCGCGCTGTGGGTAATGCGCATCCAGCCAATCGCGGAACAGCGGTGCTACCTCGTAGGGAAGGCGCAGCAGCACGTAACCGGCGCTGCTGGCACCGGCATCGCGTGAGGCTTCCAGAACCGATTCCAGTTCAGCGTCGTTGATCCACGGAATCACTGGCGCCACCATCACGCCTACCGGGATGCCTGCATCACTCAACCTACGCATTGCACGCAGCCGTGCATGCGGTGCCGACGCACGCGGCTCGAGCTTGGCGGACAGATGCGGGTCCAGCGAGGTCACCGAGAAATGCACGCTGACCAGTTGCTGCTCTGCCAAGGGCGCGAGCAGATCCATGTCGCGCTCGACCAGTGCGTTCTTGGTGATCAGCGAGAACGGGTGTTTGGTCTCCTGCATCACCTCGATCAGCTGACGGGTGATGCCAAGCTTGCGTTCGATCGGTTGATAGGCGTCGGTGTTGATGCCCAGCGCGATCGGCTGCGGTACGTAGCCGGGCTTGGACAGCTCGCGCCGCAACACTTCAGCAGCATTGGTCTTGGCGAAGATCTTGGTTTCGAAATCCAGCCCCGGCGACAGGTTCAGATAGGCATGCGTCGGCCGCGCGAAACAGTACGAGCAACCGTGCTCACAGCCGCGATACGGATTGACCGATTGGCTGAAGCCCACGTCCGGTGAGTTATTGCGGCTGATGATGCTGCGCGCGGTTTCCGGGCGCACATCGGTGCGCAGCCTGGCGGCGGCGAATTCCTCGCTCTCATCGACCGCCCAGCCGTCATCGACGGCTTCGCTGGTCTGGGTTTCAAAACGGCCGGGCAGGTAGGTGCTGGCACCGCGGCCCTTGATCGGGGTAGGCATGCGCCTACCCTAACCCCGGCTTGTCGCAGGATCTGCGACAAGCCGTATTCACCTGACGCCTGCTTCAGCCGGCCTTGGGCTTGATCACCAAGGTGGCGCTCATCCCGGCGCTGAGCACGGCATCGGCCGGTACCGACTGCGGATCGATGCTGACCCGCACCGGCACGCGCTGTGCCAGCCGCACCCAGTTGAAGGTGGGTTCGACCTCGGCCAGCAGGTTGCTGCTGGTCGGGCCGGCTGCATCGGCAATACCGGTAGCGATGCCTTCGACCTTGCCCTGCAGGTGTAGGCCACCGGCCATCAGGCGGATATCCACAGCATCGCCGCGATGGATCTTGGGCAGCTTGGTTTCCTCGAAGTAGCCATAGACCCACATGCCTTCGCTGGCGACCAGCGCCATTCGCGCCTGGCCGGCGGCGGCGTAGTCGCCCACACGTACGTCCAGGTTGGTGATGGTGCCATCGGCGCTGGCACGTACTTCGGTGCGTGCCAGCTCCAGCTGGGCCTGCTGCAGGATGACGCGCGCCTGTTGCAGGGCGGCGCTGGCCTGCTGACTGCCGGCGCTGGCGGCATGCGCGCTGGCCTGTGCCTGCTTCCAGCTGGCCTGTGCGGCTTGCGCCACGGCGCGGGCATCGGCCTGCGATTCGCGCGAGACGATACCGTCGAGCTGGGCGCGACGCTGGGCCTGCTCCTGGCGCATATGAAACTCGGCCTGGCTGGCGCTGGCACCGGCACTTGCCGCCGAGATCGAGGCGCCGGCAGCGCGCGCAGCGGCTTCGGCGGCCTGCAGATCGGCTTCGGCCTTGGCTACCGCCAGTGCATAGCGGTCGCGGTCGATGACGAACAGCAGCTCGCCTTGCTTGACCAGCTGGTTGTCGTGCACGGCCACTTCGGTGACCAGGCCGGACACATCCGGCGCAATGCGCACCACCTCGGCACGCAGGCGCGCATCGCGCGTCCAAGGGCTAAGCATGTATTGGTGCCAGACCACATAGGCAAGCACTGCGGCCAGCAGCACTACCACTGTAGTGACACCGCCTCGTATCAGGCTGGCGGTTTTCATCGGTACATCCTCAATCAGAAAAGTGCGGCAGGAACAACAACAAGGCCGTGCAATAGATGCTGGCGAACAAGGCGACGCGCACCAGCGAGGGGTGCAGCGCGTGGCGGTACAGGCCAACCCGGCCCAGTCCGTAATCCAGCAGGCCGAACACCGGCAGCAACAGCACCACCAGCACCAGCGAGCCGGGGAAATAGATATCGCCGATGGATACTTCAAACGGCATGGCGGGCCTCCTTCAGGCGTTGCTGGCGGCGGGAGCGCTGCACATAGGCGGCCAGCACCGAGGCGCTGTCGTCCAAGCTCATCTGCAGCAGGTAAAGGTGATCGCGCACGGCGCGCAGCGCCTGCGGTTGCGGGCCGGTCAGCTCACTCAGCGCGGCCTGCACGCTGGCCTTGGCATCGCGCAGGGTGCGGGCCTGCGGTTCGCGGTAAAGCTGCCCGAGCAGTGCCAGCGCCTGTTCGATCTGTGCGTGCAGCGTGGCTGGCAGCTGTTGCTCGGCAAGGTCATGGCGCAGATCGATCGCGCAATGGCCGGCTTCGTGCACCAGCAAGGCCCACTCGAACAACTGCCGTGACGGCCGGCTGCCCGGCGCGGTGCGGCTGGCTACCTGTTGGAACAGTTCGCGGCTGACGCTTTCAAACTTCGGCAGCAACCCGGGCAGCGGCGCGCTTACCGCCAGCTGCACCTGCGCACGCAGGCGCTCCAGCAGGCGCCGCTGGCGTTGCTTGCTGCCGGGCAGGCCCGGCACCAGCATGAACACGCCGGTTGCGATGAAGGCGCCGACGGCCAGCGTCAACGAGTTGTCCAGATAGGTCTGCGCGCTGGGATGGAAATGCGGGCCCATGTTCCACGAGACCAGGATGCCGACGTTCAACGCCAAACCGGTCACCGCGAAGCGCGGCCGGGTGGAGATGTACAGCGAAGCGATCATCGACGGCAGGGTCAGCAGAACCAGCATCGGGAAGTCCGATCCCAAAGCCATGGCGATGAAGCCGGGTACCGCGAAGAATGGCGCTATGACGTGGCCAATAGTGGCCCGACGCACTACCCACAATGGATCCGGCGCGGCCGAGGACATCGCCACCAGCGCGGCCATGCCGAATACCGCCAGACCACCCTGGTTCCAGCTACTGCTCAACCACAGCAGCGACAGGGCCAGCATCACCACGAAGCAGCGCACCGCGGCCAAGGCAATCGCATACCAGTCATTGGCGCGGGTAAAGCGCACCTTGCTCAAGCGCGGCGCACGGGCACGCAGGCGGCCGGTGCCGGTTTCCATCCGCGCCTTGGCGCCGAGATAGGCCTGCAGCTCTTCGGCGAAACGACGCACCAACAATGCACTGGCATCAAAGCCCGCCCGCTGCGCCTCCGGCAGCGCACGGCGTTCGCGGGCGAACACGCCATCAAGTTGCTCGCACCAGTACCGCAATGCTTTGGCCAGGGCAGGGACGTCATCACGCAGCGTGCTGTCGTCCAGCAGCTGCGACAGTGGCTTCAGGCTTGCCCGTATCGCCGCGACCAGGGCTTCGTCCTTGCTGCGATGCAGGCGATCGATATGGTGGTGCAGCGCTTGGAAGCGCGAGGTGGCCGCCATGAAATGCTGGTTGATCAGCTTCAGCTGGCCGTTGTTGCTGCGCAGGATCGGGTCGTCGAAGTAGGCCGTGGCCCGCAGGTCCTCGAAGTTGATCGCGCCTTGCACCACCCGGCTCTGGGTGCGCTCGATCACTTCAAAGCCGTGCAGGCGGCCGCCGATCGCATCGGCGACAAAGCCCAGGAAGTCATTGAGGTTGCCGTCATCGGCCGCGCGCAGGCCGGCACGCAAGCGGTTGGGCCACAGCACGTCGAACACCACGCTGGTCACCGCCATGCCGAGCAGCACTTCACCGGTGCGCTCCAGCGCGCTGTTGAGGATGTTCTGCGGGTGGTTGAGCACCGGGAACACGATCATCGCCACGGTGTAGCCGGACAGCACGAAACCGTACGAGGCCATGCCACGGCTCCATACTGAGCCGCCGGCACAGAAACCGGCCCATAGCGCCATCACCGTCACCAAGGCGACCGGGCTTTGTGGGAACAGCGACACCATCAGCACCGCCATCGCGCAGCCCACCACAGTGCCGACGCCGCGATAGAACGCTTTGGCCAGCACCATGCCGGTGTTGCGGTTCATCACCACCAGCACGGTGATCATCGCGGTGCCGGGCGAGCTCATGCCCAGCCGCATCGCGATCCAGCCGGACAAGTACAAGGCCACCAGCACCTTGCCGATGTAGGCCCACACCGCGCGTTCGCCGCTCATGGCCTGGGCGAAAGTGTGTAGCCAGGGGTTGGCGGACTTGGTACCAGGGGACTGCTGCGCGCCCGGCGCGTACTCAGCCGGTCGGGTACTCATGGCTGTTGTTCCAGGCCCATCAGGATGCGGGTCAGCACGGTTTCGGTGTGGCGCAGTTCCGCCGGCTCGACGCCGCTGAAGAAGTGTTGCAGCTGCTTGATCACCGCCGGCATCACCTGCTCGATCAGCTGCTCGCCGGCCGGGCTCAAACGCACCACCAACTTGCGCCGGTCCTCGGCGCTGGCTTCACGGCTGACCAGCTGCTTGGCCAGCAACTGGTCGATCAGGCGGGTGACGTTGGAGGACTTCTCGCTGGCGGCCTCGCTGATCTCCGACGGGCTCAGGCCCTGCTCGGAGCCGTCCAGCATCATCAGTACGTTGTACTCCGGATGGGAGATTCCGTAGTCACGCATCAGCTGGTTGCCGTGGTCGCAGAACAGCTTGTGCACCAGCTTGATCAGCCGCGCCAGCATGGCCTGGTCGCGCGGGAAACCGGGGTGGCGGGCGCTGCTGATCGCCAGCTTCTGGTCGATGCTGGCGTAGCCGCCGGCGGCGGGGATGGGTTTGTCCATCCCGGTATATTACATTTATGTATTAAATGATGCAATGCACAAACTGAAGCTCGCCTTTGTGGGAACGGCGTAAGCCGCGAAACTGACAATCCCGCCGCGCAAAGCGCATACCCGATTCCATGGCCGCCGAGCGCTTTCGCCGCCGGATCCAGCAGTGGCTTCGCGGCTGACACCGCTCCCACAAAAACAGGCGGCCCCTGCCGTCATCGGCGATGGCTAGAATCGGCGAATGCGCGAAGCCCTCCAAGACCTGTGGACAAGTCTGTCCAGCATTCCCCACGTCGCCCAGATCCTGGCCGTCGCCTACATCAGTTATCTGCTGGTGCTGGCCTGCTACATCGTGCTGCAAAAGCGCGAGCCGGTCGCCACGCTGAGCTGGATCCTGTCGCTGGCAGCGCTGCCGTATATCGGTCTGTTCGTGTTCTACCTGTTCGGGCCGCAGAAGATCGTGCGCCAGCGCCTGCGTCGTGGCCGTTCGCGCGAAGGCATGAGCACCTATGATGCGGTGTGTCCGCCCGATGCCAATTGCACCGAGCTGGCGCGGGTAGGGCAGGCCACCACTGGGCTGTCGCCGAGCACCGCCACCGATGTCGACTGGTTGCTGGATGGGGCGGCGACCTATGCCGCCATCATCGACGCGATCGGCAAGGCGCGCCGTCACGTCAATCTGGAGTACTACATCTTCGAGCCGGACCACGCCGGCACCGCCATGCGCGATGCGCTGGTGGAACGCGCCCGCGCCGGCATCAAGGTCCGGTTGCTGCTGGATGCGGTGGGTTCGTCGAAAGTCGGCAGGAAGTTCCTGCGACCACTGCTCGAAGCCGGCGCCGAAGTGTCCTGGTTCCACCCGCGCCAGCTGCTCAAGCCGCTGAAGCGGCCGTGGCTGAACATGCGCACCCACCGCAAGCTGGTGGTGGTCGATGGCGAGATGGCCTTCACCGGCGGCATCAACGTCACCGACGAGGAAGACGACAGCCGCAATCCAAATGCCTACCGCGACCTGCATATGCGCATCCGCGGGCAAGTTGTCCACAGCCTGCAGTTGGTGTTCCTGGAAGACTGGATCTATGCAACCGAGCAGGGCCCGGAGCTGTTCGAGCGCGAGGATCTGTTCCCCGCCGAAGTGCCAAGCCGCGCGCAGGGCAGCATCGATGCACAAGTGCTGGTGTCCGGCCCGGATTCGGCCTGGGAGCCGATTCATCGCCTGCATGTGGCCGCCATCCAGGAGGCCAAGCGCCGGGTCTGGCTGGTGACGCCGTATTTCGTGCCTGGCGAGGCCGCGCGCATGGCGCTGACCTCGGCCGCTCTCGGTGGCCTGGATGTGCGCCTGATGGTTCCGAAACAAAGCGATTCCAGATTCGTGACCCTGGCCGCGCGCTCCTATTTCGATGAGCTGCTGGAGGCCGGCGTGCGCATCTTCGAGTACGGCCCGCGCATGCTGCACAGCAAGGCCTTCATCGCCGATGAGGACACCTGCATCGTCGGCACCGCCAACTTCGATCACCGCAGCTTCCGGCTCAATTTCGAGTTGTCGATGATGTACACCGACCACAAGCTCACCGGTGAACTGGAAGCCATCCTGCGGGCTGAGTTTGACAGCGCCGAGGAGGTGCAGCTTGTTCGCGACCGCTCGCTGTGGCGCAAGCGACTGCCGGAAGCGTTCGCGCGGCTGGCTTCACCGCTGCTATAGGGCAGGGGGCGGCAGGCCAGCGGTCCGCAATGGTTTGATTCCGACCGCGGTGCCCAGAACAAAGTCCGCTTGTTTCGCTGAACCTACCGGTCGTCTGGTACAGCGCACAAACCCCTGCCCATGCATGGAATCGGCGCTACCAGCGCCGTTACACTGCACGCCTCTGATAGGGAGATCGTCATGTACTGGCTGTTTCTATTGCTCGCGCTTGGCGCGTTCCTGCTTGCCATCTCGACCACTCACAGCTGGCTGCTGGTGCTGGCCCTGTTGGCTGCGTTGGTGTTTCTGCTGCTGTGGGTGAAGGGACTGTACGTGGCCCGCTTTGGTGGCGTGAGCTCAGTACCACGTCCGCTGCATGCGGCTGAACTGCAGGCGCTGCGCGCGCAGCTGCAGCCCAAGGCTGACCCTGCCGCTGCCGCAGCGGTCACTCCGACTATGCAGACGCCCGCAAGTCCCTCGGCTGCTACCGGCGACCGCGAGCTGCCACAGCCATGACTGTGCTCAGCGTCAACGTCAACAAGATTGCGGTGCTGCGCAATTCGCGCGGAGGCAATGATCCAGATGTGGTGCGGGCGGCGATGACCTGCCTGCGCGCGGGCGCGCATGGCATCACCGTGCACCCGCGCCCGGACCAGCGCCATATCCGCGCTGCTGACGTGCTGCTTCTGTCTGCGCTCACCCAGCAGCATGGGGTGGAGTTCAATATCGAAGGAAATCCGTTCGCACCGGCACGCGAGGGTTACCCCGGCCTGCTTGAGCTGTGCGAGCAGACCCGCCCGGCCCAGGCCACGCTGGTACCCGATAGCGATGGCCAGCTCACCTCCGATCACGGTTTCGACTTCGGCCGTGATGGCGAGCGCCTGCGGCCGTTGATCGCCACACTGAAGTCCTATGGGTGCCGGGTCAGTCTGTTCGTGGATGCCGGCAATCCCGACATCGCCCAGGCAGCCGTGCTCGGTGCCGATCGCGTCGAGTTATACACAGGACCCTACGCCGAGGCGCAGGCGGCGGGGGACCCTTGGCAGTCGCTGGCGCTGTTTGCCGACGCCGCCCGCCGTGCACAGGCGGCAGGCTTGGGCGTCAACGCCGGCCATGACCTGTCACAGGCCAATCTGGCTGCGTTCCTGGCACACGTCCCCAACGTGCTGGAAGTCTCCATCGGCCACGCCTTGATCAGCGAAGCCCTGTATACCGGGCTGGAAGCAAGCGTGGCGGGCTATCTGGCAGCCATTGCCGAAGCTGAGAACCTGCAAGGTTAAGCCGGGCGACGGCTCGCCCCCGAGCGCAGTGGCTGAGAGCAGCCGCGCGCTGCTTATGGGCCAGCAGCTACACCGGCCCGTCTGGCGAAAGCGTCTGCAACGCGCAGAACCCGCTCTTGCAGAGGGCGGTGAAATTACATCCACACACTTATCCACATACGTTTCCACAGCGTTTCGTAGGGATATGCCTGAACCGCTCAGCGTTGTGGATAAGGTATTTGCGGTAGTTCGCCAGCAGCTCAAGGCTTGCTTCGTTGGCCACGGGTGCTTGCGGGCGACGGGCTTATCCACAGGCAGGATCTGCATTTGAGCTGCTGCGGTACTACGTGTTGTAGCGGCCTTCCTCTATTGGCGCGCGCCGCTGCTGGTTGTCGCTGGATCAATCCATCTGCGCTGATAGGTGGTTTCCGCGACCCATAACACGGTTTCGAACTGCCGAATAAAATCGCTTAATAGACCGCTTAATCGGCCTATTTTCGTCTATATACGGATAAAGCAACCACGACTGGCACTCGCGAACCCTCGTTTGAGCACAGTAGTACCGCCGTCTTGGAAGACGTCTTTGGCCGGTGGGTACGCCCACGCAACTAGCGCCTGGCGCGTCATGGTTGCGCGGTATCGATATCAGCGACAGTAGTTATCCACATGACCCGCGCCAAAGGGTAGGGAGGGCTCAGCTGAGCGGAGAGCGCGTGTTTCGTCTGAGATATCCACAGCAAAGCCAGTACTCGACGCTGCCGCGGAATCAGAGGCGAAGCGTTGCCACGTGAATCCGTCGACAGTAATCCACAGGCTGATCCTGGTTTTTCCTGAGTCTTTCAATATCGCAAAGCTGTCCACAGGATGCTGTGGATAAGCAACTGCCGTGGATAAGACTCCAGCTACTATCCACTGCCAGAACCCTGTTGAAGAACTGCGCTGGATTGCCTTGGGCACTTATCAGCGCCAAGCAAGAATACGCGCAGCGCTGGGCAACAGATCCATGAGTTTCTGCATCTGATTTGGAAAAAGCCTCGGGAAAAAAGCCGTCCAGCCATTACACCGGCTCCGATCTACCCTTCCCCCGCACCGCAGCCCTTGCGCTGGCGCAAAGTGTTCGACGGACAGCAAACCGATGGTTTGCAAGCTGCCCCTATCACCCAGTAAACGGGGGAGGGGCTTGATCTGCTCGCTTGATGCTCTGTGCACACGGGCAAATCAGCAGCGCAAAAAAAACGCCCCCACAAGGAGGGCGTTTTCCAGTCGCGTCATGACTTGGTATTGCAGTATTGCTTACTGCACGAAGCCAATCTTCTTCATCTGAGCGTTCTTCGCCTGGGCCAAAATCTTGGCCATGACGTCGTACTCCGAATCCGGGCTTGCTTCGATGCGAAGTTCCGGCTGGTTGGTCGGATCCTTCTGTACTTCTTCTTCCATCTTCTGCTGCAGGTCGCCCACGTTCACCGGACTGTTGTTCCAGTAAACCTGGTTGCTGGCGTCGACGCGGAGGTCGATCGGCGGCGGCGGCTCACGCAGCTGCGGCGGCGGATTGATAACCCGCTGCGGCAGATCCACGGCGATCGGATACGTCATGATCGGCGCGGTAACGATGAAGATGATCAGCAGCACCAGCATCACGTCCACGAGGGGCGTGACGTTGATGTCGGCCATTGGGCCCTTGTTTCCACCACTACTGAATGCCATGCCTTATTGCCCCTGTTTGTCTTTGGTGGCAACAAAACCGACGTCCAGCATGCCCTGACCCTGCGCGATCTTGGTGACCTCGTTGATCACCTTCATCTTGGTGGTCTTGTCACCACGCAGATTCAGCGGCGGCTGGGGGGTCTGCTGTGCAGCGGTCGCGAAACGTGATTCCAAGGTCTCCTTGGAGACCTCTTCGTCGTTCCAGTAGAGCTTGCCGTCTTCCTTGACCGCCACCGTAATCGGATTCTTGCGATCTGGCGCAGTATCCGGGTTCTGGATCAGGTTGGCTTCCGGCAACTCCACCTTGACCTTATGGGACATCAGGGGAGCCGTGATGATGAAGATGATCAGCAGCACCAACATCACGTCCACGAGGGGAGTGACGTTGATCTCGGCCATTGGGCCGCTGCTGTTACCACTACTGAAAGCCATAACGGGCTCCGTCTATATCGTTGCGAAGACTTACTCGACGTACCGGATTAGCGAACGCGCGAACCGGTGGCGAAGAAGTCGTGCAGATCGTGAGCGAAGGTGTCGAACTTGCTGACAGTCGCGCTGTTGATCTTGCTGAAGAAGTTGAAGGCGAACACGGCCGGGATAGCCACGAACAGACCGATGGCGGTCATGATCAGTGCTTCACCCACCGGGCCGGCAACGGCGTCGATCGAGGCCGAACCGGTTGCACCGATCTTGATCAGCGCGCCGTAGATGCCCCACACGGTACCCAGCAGACCCACGAACGGAGCGGTTGCACCGACGGTGGCCAGCAGGATCATGCCGCCCTGCAACTTGTTGGATTCGCGGGTCACGGCCTGACGCAGGGCGCGGTCAACGAATTCCGAACGGCTCAGGGTTTCCGACGCACCAGCCTGCTGGTGGTGGGCAGCAGCCTGGGCTGCGTCCAGAGCGATCTTGGAGAACGGCTCCGAAGCCGGCTGCTCTTCCATGGCGCGGATGGCGTCCTGTGCGTTCGGGGCATCCCAGAACTGCGACGGCACGCGATCAGCTGCCGACTTCAGGCGAGCGGTACGGAAGATGTTGATGACGGTCCAGTACCAGGACATGGCCGACATGATCACCAGGGTCAACAGAACAACCCAGGAGACGGCGAAGTCGCCCGGCTTGGTGGTCATTTCGTGGATCAGATGCTCGAAGCCCATCTGCGAGAGAGCGTTGTTTGCGTTGCCCCCGGCAGCAGCGGCGATGAAAATTTCCTGCAGCATGACGCTTACCTTTGTTGTGTGTGGTGTTAAAGGGTATAGCTAATGTTGACCTGACCTGGTGGCGGCTATCAAAGCCGCCCCATGGATCAGCTCAGCGCAAAGTTGACCGGGACGCGGACGCGACCAGCTGCCTTCGATCCACCGCTCTGGGCGGGGTTGAACTTCCACTTACGCGCCGCTTCCATTGCAGCTCGGTCGAGGTCGCGGTTGCGGCTGGACTTCTCGACAGACACATTGGTGACGTTGCCGCTGGCATCGACATCAATGATCAGGATGACCTCGCCCTGGATACCGGCACGGAATGCAGCCGGCGGGTAACGCGGCGGGTTCATGGCCTTGGACGAGATGTCGACGCTGGCCTGGATATCAACCGGCGGTGACGGCGGAGCAGGCGGCGACGGCGGCGTGACCACGTCGGTCGGACGCGGTTCGGCCACATCGATCGGCGGTGCTTCCGGCGGCGGCGGCGTTGCGGTGGTTTTCGGCGGCGCCAGGTTCTTGACCGGCGGCGGCGGGGTGTCCTGCGGCGGCGGCGGCGGCGGCGGCGGCGGTGGCGGCGGCGGAGCGTCGACCAACGTCACCATGACGTTGCGTTCCTTCTCCGCAGCTGCCTTGGGGGCAACGGCCGGAATCAGGAGCATCATCAGGGCTGCGAGATGCAGTGCGATTACAAATGCGATACCCGCGATACGCGGCCAGCTCAGGCCCGTTTCTTTCTGGGTGTCATACCTGTGGTGAAAGACCAGTTGTTCCGTCATGCGCCAAGAACTCTTTAGTGGGGTCGGGGTGGTGGTGTGAAGCCACCCCTGATTCAGCGGTGCATGACACCGCAGGAACCTCCAAGCTTATACCAATCCTGACCAGCTGCGCATCAAAAATGCAGCCGTTCAGGCGTTATTCCTGCTTACTTCAGGTTGATGATTTTGTTTGCATCGGCTGGGTTTTTGATGCCCTTTGCCAGTGCGTCACGCGCGGCCTGCTTTGCTTCGGGGATACGGCCTTCCGCATGCAAAACACGGGCCAGATTCAGGTACGTTTCACCGTCCTTGGACAGCGGGGCCGCGTTCCTCCAGGCCTCGATCGCCTGCGGCACCTGCTCGGTGTAGTAGTACGACTGCGCCAGCGCCAGATAGGTCTGGTAGTCCGGCTTGAGGATGCCTTTGGAGATACCCTCGTTGATCACCGCAATGACTTCCCGTTCCTTGTTGTCGGTGTTGGCGTAGATCGAATACAACTGCTTGTAGTCGCGCTCTTCGGTGAGCTGTCCAGCAGCGCGCAGCTTGTCCATCACTGCGGCAGCCTTGTCCATCTGGTCGGCCTGCATGTACATGTTGGCCAGGTTGAGCTGAGCCTTCTTGTCGGCCGGGTTCTTGGCCGCCAATGCTTCGGCTTCCTTTATTGCCTCACCGGTCTGGCCGGCTTCGGAGTAGGAGGCCATCAGCAACTGGTTCCAGGTGTCCTTAGGCTCGGGCGAGGCGGCGATGGCCGCCTTCAGCACCGGGATGGCCTCGGCGTACTTTTCGCTCTGGTACAGCGCCTGACCCTTGACGATCAGTTCTTCCGGCTTGTTCGACTTCGACTCGGCAAAGTATTTGTCCAGGTTGGCAAGGCCTTCCGCAAGCTGATCATCCTGCAGCTGCAGCTGGGCCAGCATCAACATCGCCTGGAAGTGGCCGTTGTTGTCCAGCTGGTTCAGCGCGATGGCCTGCTGCAGGTACTGCTTGGCAGCGGCGTTGTCGTCAAGGTTGTAAGCACCCTGCGACGCCAGCTGGTTGGCGACGGCCTTGTCGTAATCGTTGGCATCCGGCGAGGCGAGGATTTCGTCGGCCAGGGTGCGGGTTTCCGCGAATTCCTGCTTGTTGTAAGCCGCGAACAGCTTGTTGAGCTTGCTGCCCATCTTCGAGGAGGCCTTGCCCTTGGGATCCACGCGGGTGGCTTCCGGGTACAGCACTTCAGCCTTGGCACTATCCTTGTTGCCACGACGCTCGGACGAGCGCGACTGCGCCGCAGCGTCAGCGACGACAACACCGCCCAATGCAGTGGCGATGAGGATGGAGAGCACGGCGTGCTTTTGGCTGCGGAAGATCATGTTTCACCTCGAAGGGGCCGCCATGGCGGTAGAAATTCAAACTGTCGGAACGGGACCGAGCACGCAAACGTATCAGAAATTATTTGACGGAGAAATCACTTCTGATGGTGTACTGCAGCATTTTCCTACAACTAACCACAGCGTGGGACTACACCGGAACGCCTAGCCTGCTGAAATACAGGCTCCAACGCAGGTGTATCACGTTGCAACTCACGGATACGATTGGCCGGGTCTGGGTGGGTGGAAAGCCACTGCGGGGAACGATTTCCGCTGGCTGCCATCATGTTCTGCCATAGATTCACCGCTTGTGAGGGGTCAAACCCGGCCTGTGCCATCAGCCTTTGTCCCACTACATCAGCCTCACTTTCCTGGGTGCGCGAACCGGGCAGCAGGATCAGGCCTTGCGCGCCCATTCCGCCGAACTGGTTGACCGCGCTGGCGGCAGTGTCGCCGTAGGCTGCGCCAGCCAGCGCGCCCAGAATGCCCAGCCCGACTTGGGTGCCTTGCTGGCGGGTCAGGCGCTCTTCGTGATGACGTGAAATCACGTGGCCAATTTCATGTCCGATCACCGCAGCCAACTGATCCTGATTCTTGGCCACCGTGAAGATGCCGGTATTTACGCCAACCTTGCCGCCGGGCAGGGCGAAGGCGTTGGGTTCCTTGTCGACGAACACGGCAGTTTCCCACCGTACGCCATGGTATTGCTGCGGCAACTGCGCCACCAAAGCGTTGACCACGCATTGCACGTAGGCGTTCTGTTTGGCATCGCGGTTGAGGGTCTGCTTGGCCTTGGTTTCCGCAAAGGCCTGCGCGCCGAGTTGATCCAGCTGCTGCTGGGAAACCCCGCCTACGACCTGGCGCCGCCCGGTTGGGGAGGTTGTGGTGGCGCAAGCGCTGAGCAACAGCGCGGCAACAACGGCTAGTCCAACAGCTTTCATCCGGGATCCCCCTCGTTCACGTCTGCAGTGTGCGAGTGTCTTGCTTAATTTTTCGTCAATCGCCGGCAGCTTTATTGCGTGCCGAACAGCACCATCGCTGCCAAGGCAACCGCGTTATTCAGCGCATGGGCAATTATCGCCGCCCATAACGTCCCGGTCTTGCGATAAACCCATGCAAAAGCCGCGCCCATGCCACCGTAAATCAACCACAGCTGCAGCATCGCCGGGAAGCTGTTGGGGCTGGTTCCAGGAATTTCATGTACCAGTGCAAACGCCATGCTGCTGAGTACGATGCCCAGCAAGGGACGGTTGGCGGCCCACAGGCGCCCGAACAGCACGCGACGGAACAATAATTCTTCGTAGGCAGGTGCCAGCACTACCGCGAACACGATCAGGAACACGGGGTATTGCGCCCACGCCTGCTGCATCAGCAGCAGGTTGGTTGGCACCGGCTCCACACCCATCTGCTTGGCAATCCAGCCAATAGCGCTGCTACCCAGAAAAACACCGGTGGCGACGAGTGCGATCCATCCCCAGGTCGACGCACGGCGTATGGCCTGATGCGACTGTGCACGTTCGGCCGGACTGGCGCGACGGCGCAGGAAGTACAGCAGCAGCGCCGCACCGCCGGTGGATACCAGTGCAATCAGCATCTGCGGCAAGGCACCTGGCGCGCCCAATGCGGTTGCCAGCTCTGCTGCTGCCGGAGTTGCGCCATCGCGCGCAGCCTGCATGCCAACCTCGACACCACGCCACAACGCCCAGGCCAAACCACCCAGCACACTCAGAAACAGCAGCGTGGCAATGCCGATCAACAGATCCAGGGCAAAGCCGAGCACCGGCGAACCTGGTTTGGACACGGACGGGGAAGACGAGGAGAGCGGTACGTTGGGAAGGGTGGACATCGCGGACCTGGGGCGTGGCTCGGATAGAAAGTGGGCGCCGTTGCCGGCGCCCACACTAGCGGTTGCGCTGGATCAGATATCCAGGTTGGTGACTTTCAGCGCATTGCTCTCGATGAAGTCACGACGCGGTTCCACCACATCGCCCATCAAGGTGCTGAAGATCTGGTCGGCTTCCACCGCATCTTCGATGCGGACCTGCAGCAAACGGCGGGTATCCGGATTGACCGTGGTATCCCAGAGCTGTTCCGGGTTCATTTCACCCAGGCCCTTGAAGCGCTGGATCATGCGGCCCTTCTTGGCCTCTTCCATCAACCAGGCCTGGGCCTGTGCGAAACCGGTGATTTCCGAAGACTTGTTGCCGCGGTTGATGGTGGCGCCTTCGCGCACCAGCCCGTGCAACAACTGCGATGCCATGTGCAGCTGACGCAGTTCGCCGGATTCAAATGCAGACAGCGGCAACACCTGGATGTGTTCCTCGCCCATGTGACGACGGGTAACCAACACTGCAGCCGGACGCTGCTCGTTCGGTTCCTGCAACTCCAAGGTGAAACGCGGCGTACCCAAGCTGCCTTGGTTCAGACGCTTGGCCAAGGCATCCAGGCCTTCGCCTTCGCCGGCACTGCGCAGATGCTCCAGGTCCATCGGGGTGAAATCGACCAACGCCTCCAGCAGACTGCGGTCATAACGGTGCGCGTTACGGTTGATGGTTTCCTGGGCCGCGGCGTAGGTCATCAGCAGCTTTTCCAGCGCAACACCTTCAATCGGCGGTTCGCCGATAGCAGGAATCAGTGCTGCATTCTCCACGGCGTTATTGGCCAGATAAGCATCCAGCGCCGGGTCATCCTTCAGGTACAACTCGGTCTTGCCCTGCTTGATCTTGTACAGCGGCGGCAGGCCGATATACACGTAACCGCGCTCGATCAATTCCGGCATCTGACGGTAGAAGAACGTCAACAGCAGCGTACGGATGTGCGCGCCGTCGACGTCGGCGTCGGTCATGATGATGATCTTGTGGTAACGCAGCTTGTCCGGGTTGTACTCGTCACGGCCAATACCGGTGCCCAGCGCGGTGATCAGCGTGCCGACCTGATCCGACGCCAACATGCGGTCAAAACGCGCACGTTCCACGTTGAGGATCTTGCCGCGCAGCGGCAGCACCGCCTGGTTTTTACGGTTGCGGCCCTGCTTGGCCGAGCCACCTGCCGAGTCACCCTCGACGATGAACAGTTCGGACAGCGCCGGATCTTTTTCCTGGCAATCGGCCAGCTTGCCCGGCAGACCGGCGATATCCAGTGCGCCCTTGCGGCGGGTCAGATCGCGGGCCTTGCGTGCGGCTTCGCGGGCACGGGCTGCATCGACGATCTTGCCGGCAATGGCCTTGGCTTCGTTTGGGTTTTCCTGCAGGAACTCTTCGAGCTTGGCGCCGAAGGTGCTTTCCACCGCCGGCTTGACGTCGGAACTGACCAGCTTTTCCTTGGTCTGGCTGGAGAAGCTCGGGTCCGGCACCTTCACCGACAACACCGCGATCATGCCTTCGCGCATGTCGTCGCCGGTGAAGCTGATCTTGGCCTGCTTGGCGATACCGCTCTGCTCGATGTAGTTGTTGAGCGTACGGGTCAACGCGGCACGGAAGCCAGCAAGGTGGGTGCCGCCGTCTTTCTGCGGAATGTTGTTGGTGAAGCAGTACATCGTTTCCTGGTAGGAATCGGTCCACTGCAACGCAACTTCGACCACGATGCCATTAGCTTCGCCGGTCACCGCGATCACATTCGGATGCAGCGGGGTCTTCACCTGCGCCAGATGTTCCACAAAGCTCTTGATACCGCCTTCGTAGCGGTAATCGTCGCGACGGCCTTCGCCGCGCTCGTCAACCAGGGTGATGTTGACACCGGAATTCAGGAACGACAGCTCGCGCAGGCGACGGGCCAGAATTTCGTAATGGAATTCGACGTTGTCGTGGAATGCCAATACCGACGGCCAGAAGCGCAGCACGGTACCGCGGCGATCACTGGCTTCCATCTGCTTCAGCGGAGTTACCGCAGCACCGTCAGCGTATTCCTGCTGATAGTGGAAACCGCCCTGGTAGATATCCAGCAACAGCTTCTGCGACAGCGCGTTGACCACACTGACGCCGACGCCGTGCAGGCCGCCAGAAACCTTGTAGCTGTTGTCGTCGAACTTGCCGCCGGCATGCAGGACCGTCATTACCACTTCGGCAGCGGAGACTTCGCGATCGAGCTTCTGGCTCATCTGCGCATGCTTGCCGACCGGAATACCGCGGCCGTTATCGGCCACCGATACCGAACCATCGGCATGGATGGTGACCAGCACGTTGTCGGCGTGACCGGCGAGGGCCTCGTCGATGGAGTTGTCGACAACCTCGAACACCATGTGGTGCAGGCCAGTGCCGTCATGGACGTCGCCGATGTACATACCGGGACGCTTGCGAACAGCCTCCAAGCCTTCCAATGCGGTGATGCTGTTGGCGTCGTAATTGCCGTTGTTGACCGGGGTGTTCTGTTCTTCGCTCATTGCGCTTGCCGTAGGCTCCGCAGGTCATGCGCCGTTCCGTGGAACGGGCATGAGAGATAGGGGATGACGTTCCGATTATACCTGCCGGGGGGATTTCCGCCCTGAAGGCTCAGCTCACGGCATTGATGGTGCCATGTTCCACGTGGAACACAGCTGCCGGCTGCAGTTCTGCTTCCAGTGCAGCCGGTGTTTCCGTTGCAGTAATGAAGATCTGCGCAGGCGTTGCCGACAGGTACTGCAGCACCCGCTGCTGGTGATTACGATCCAGCTCCGAACCGAGATCATCCAGCGCGATTACCGGCCATTCGCCGCGTTGGCTGGCGTAATCATCGGCCTGCCCCAACAAGCAGGCCAGTGCGGTGAGCTTGGCTTGCCCGCGCGATAGCGCATCACGGCCGGGAATCTGCGTGAAACCAACACTCCAGTCGGCCCGATGTGGTCCCACCGAGGTATAGCCAGCGCTACGGTCACGCTCACGGGCCAGCAACAAAGCATCGCCCAGCGACATTTCATGCCGGCGCCAGCCCGGCTGCAGTTCCAGGGCACTTAATTGCAGGCCCGGGGCAAGATCCGCAGCAATTGCGACCGCCCGATCCTGCAGCCGCTCCAGATAATGTTGGCGGCGAGAGGTGAGGGGAGTGCCAGCTTCGGCTAGCTCCCAATCCCAGGCATCCAGCTGTTTTCCGGGCGCGCCCATCTTCAACAAGGCATTCCGCTGCTTCAAAGCTCGCGTGTAGCGCCGCCACAGGGGAAGAAAGTCAGGTTCCACGTGGAACAATCCCCAATCGATGAAGCGGCGACGGGGTTCGCTGCCACCGCTGACCAAGGCATGGCTGCCCGGTTCGAAGGTAACAACCGCCAATGCGGCGCAGAGATTTCCCAACTGCGGCACATCTTCGCCGTCCAAACGGCCTTTCCAGGCCTGCCCACTGTGTCGCAGGCCTGCTCGACGCGTTGAAACGCCCAGTTCCGCGTCGCTGCGTTCCTGCCATTCGACAAAAACGTCCAGATTCTCAGCGCCTTTCTGCACCAGGCCATCGCGGACACGGCCTCGGAAGCTACGGCCATAGGCCATCAGGTGCAGGGCTTCGAGCACGCTGGTCTTGCCAGCGCCATTGGCGCCGGTAATCAGGTTTATGCCGGGGCGGGGAGCCAGTTCCACTGAATCGAACCGACGCACGCGGTTCAAGGCAACACGGACGATATGCATTGACGCTCGAAAGAAAGCACGACGCCAGCACGGGGGCCGTGGCTGGCCATGCGCAGCTTAAAGCATCCACCAAGTTCGAGCAGCCCGGTGAGCCGGCAAAGTGCTATCGACGATCCGGGGCCGATGGGTGCCACGTGGAACATCGCCTTATTTCTTCAAATCTGAGCAGTGCTGTGGATACCAGCGCTGCAGATTTCACGAAAACACGATCGTTTTCTGGCCATGTATAGGTCGGGGTACAAACCCTGTGCATAAGTGGGGCAATCTGTGGATAAGATTGACCTTTAGAGGCCCCCTCTACCTTATCCACAGATATCCACAGGCTTGAAGCCCAGTTTTACAGGGGGTTTCAATACCAATAAGGTTATGTAAAACAACTACTTAAGGTAGTTTTACATAAAATCTGCTCCTACCATCACCACCAAGCTTTTGATTTATTCTCAAATTTAAAGCATAGAGCTGAGAAAACCGGCAGCCAGAAAGGGCGAAAAGCCAGAGCTGTGAATCTTTGAATTCTGGGTACTGGGATCCAGCTGCAGGTTTCAGATTTCAAGAAATCCGAGGTCGATCTGAGCCGGTTGCCATGCCCGCCTCGGCAGCCCTTGGGAGCGGCTCCGGAATGGGGCTGATTTCTTAAATTCTGAGAGACCGGCCAGGGTCCCAGCTCCTGGATCGCGCTGATTTGGCTGCTCGCCTAGCTCTGCCTATCGGGCATGACGCTCTGAAACACCGAGAACGTTGAGCTGCTGATCTCTAACCTAGTTAGCCAACACGAAGGATCAGCGAAACCGTGCCTGGACATGGACGCTGATGCGGTAGGGCTGGGAAGAGGTTCTGTGGATCAAAGGCTTCCGGTAAGCGCCGAAGCGATCGGATCAGACAGGAATTCCAGTGCAGGGATCTCGATGTGCTTCGAAGGCAACGGCGAGGCCGATCGGCATGAATTGGAACCAGGTTTGGCGACTCTGCTGTCGGAATGGTTGCCGGCGACAGTAGCTGGAGGAAGCCGCGAGATTCGTCTCCGCCGGAGATCTGGCGCCCCTTCGCTGCTCCATCGGGGGAAGCAGGCGGGTAGGGCTGCCAAACATCCGGAAATCAGTGATTTCCAGGGTTTCGTCCTGGCTGTTCCACGTGGAACCTCAGCCAGAATCCAAGCCACAAAAAAGCCCGGCGCTAAGCCGGGCTTCTTCGTGTTCCACGTGGAACCTGCTGGTCAGAGACGCAGCGGCATCACCACGTGACGTGACTTCTCGCTGCTGGCTTCACGCACCAGTGCCGAGGAGTTGGAATCACGCAGCTGGATGACAACGTGCTCATCGCGCAGTGCCGACAGGGCATCGAGCAGGTAGTTCACGTTGAAGCCGATGGCCAGATCGCTGACCACCGTATCGGCCTCGATTTCTTCCTGAGCCTCTTCCTGCTCCGGGTTGTGCGCGCTGATCTTCAGCTGGCCCGGGGTAACTTCGACGCGAACGCCGCGGTACTTCTCGTTCGAGAGAATTGCCGCACGCTGCAGCGAAGCACGCAGGGTTTCGCGTTCAACTTTCACTTCGCGGTCGGCGCCGATCGGAATCACTGCTTCGTAATCCGGGAAACGGCCGTCGATCAGCTTCGAGGTGAAGGTGACATCGTCGCGCTTCATGCGTACGTGGCTACGGCCGACTTCCAGCTCAACCTCGCGCTCGCCGCCTTCCAGCAGACGCTGCAACTCGGTCACGCCCTTGCGCGGCACGATGATCTGACGCTTTGCGCCGTTATCGTTTTCCAGTGCGGTTTCGCACAGGGCCAGGCGGTGGCCGTCGGTTGCGACGCAGCGCAGGATGCTGTCGCGCAGGTCGAACAGCAGGCCGTTGAGGTAATAGCGCACGTCCTGCTGCGCCATTGCGAACGCAGTGCGCTCGATCAGCTCCTTCAACGCGGCTTCCGGTACGACTACACGCTCGGTGGCTTCAACTTCGTCAACCGATGGGAAGTCATTCGCCGGCAGGGTTGCCAGGGTGAAGCGGCTGCGTCCTGCCTGGACGGTGATCTTGTCGCCCGTCTGCGAAACCGTGATGCGGCTGCCGTCGGGCAGGGCACGGATGATTTCGAACAACTTACGCGCCGGGATCGTGGTTTCGCCGTCCTGGGCATCTTCGACCGCGATGCGGGAGACCATTTCGACTTCAAGGTCGGTGCCGGTCAGCGAAAGCTGGCCACCTTGAACCTGGACGAGGAAATTGGCCAGAACCGGCAGGGTCTGACGGCGTTCAACCACGTTGACGACTTGGGCCAACGGCTTGAGAAAGGCTTCGCGCTGCAGTGTGAAACGCATGTGGTTTCGTGCCCCTATGCTTTTAAAAGATGTGGATTAAATCAAAAGCTTGGTGGTGCTGGTAGAGCCAGATTTGGCTTAAAACACACCTAAGTGTTTGTTTTTAAATGTTTTATTGAAGCTGAAACCCATGTATTACTGACGCTGAGCAGGTGGGTGAACCTGTGGATAATTTTGACGCGGATTTGCCGACCAATTTTATCCACAACTTCTCCCAAGCCTGCCCCCGAATCATGCACCGTTTTGTGCGATGACGCCGCAGTGGCGTCGGTGCATCATTCGCTCCACTTACCGCCCAGACCCTGCTGCCCCAATGGTTTTCCCACCCGCTTCATTGATGAGCGTTTTCACAGGGCAGCGCCGGGGCTTACTCGCTGAGCTTGCGGATCAGCTTTTCCCAGTCTTCGCGCAGCTTGCCGTCGGTTTCCATCAACGTGCGGATCTGCCGGCAGGCGTGCAGCACCGTGGTGTGGTCGCGGCCGGCAAACGCATCGCCGATTTCCGGCAGGCTGTGTTCGGTCAGTTCCTTGGTCAGCGCCATGGCGACCTGACGCGGACGGGCCAGCGAACGGGTGCGCCGCTTGGACAACAGATCCTTGATCTGCAGGCCGTAGTAGTCGGCAACCGTTTTCTGGATGTTGGGAATGCTGATCGCCTGCTGCTGGGCACGCAGCAGATCGCGCAGGGTTTCCTGGGCAAACTCGGTGGTGATCGCACGGCCGGTGAAATTGGCGCGGGCGGTCAGCGTATTGAGCGCACCTTCCAGATCGCGCACGTTTGAGCGCATCTTCTTGGCAATCAGGAACGCCACGTCGTCCGGGATGTCGGCGCCGCGTTCGCGGGCCTTGGCCAGCACGATCGCAGCACGGGTTTCAAAGTCCGGCGGTTCGATTGCTACCGACAAACCCCAGGCCAGACGTGACTTCAGGCGAGCTTCCAGGCCTTCCACTTCGCGCGGATAGCGATCGCAGGTCAGGATGATCTGCTGCTTGCCATCAAACAACGCGTTGAAGGTGTGGAAAAACTCTTCCTGGGTGCGGTCTTTGCCGGCGAAGAACTGGATGTCATCGATCAGCAGCGCATCGACCTGCTGGAACTGGCGCTTGAACTGGTCCATGGACTTTTCCTGCAGCGCACGGATCATCGCGCTGAAGAACTGTTCCGAACGTAGATACAGCACCTTTGCCGCCGGGTTGGCCTGGCGCATGGCATTGCCAGCAGCCAGCATCAAGTGGGTTTTACCCAGGCCGGTGCCGCCGTACAGCAGCAAGGGGTTATGCGCACGATCACCCGGCTTTTGCGCCGCCTGGAATGCCGCCGCCAAACCCAGCTGGTTGCTGCGGCCTTCGACGAAATTGGTGAAGGTGTAGTGGGCGTCGAGGTTGCCGTTGAACGGCACCACCGGCGCGGCCGGCACATAACTGGCGCTCGGAGCGACCAGGGGGGCCGGTTCCGGCGCACGCGGACGCGAGCCGATTTCCAGGATCACCTCGCCGAAACCGGCGAAATGGGTCAGCAGTTCGCCGATGCGCGGCAGGTAGCGTTCGCGCACTTGGTCAACGATAAAGGCATTTGGCGCGTACAGCACAAGGCTGTCAGCGCGTTGGTCGGCCTGCAGCGGCTTCAACCAGGTGTGGACATCTTCGGGCGGGAATTCCGCCTCCAGACGTTCGAGACAACGTGTCCAGGCATCCATCAGCAAATAGTCGTCAAAGGCTTGCCAGCCGGGCGCAGAAAGCCGCCGGGCCACAGGCCGGAAGGGGGAAAGTGGATGGCCCAGACTACCACCGCAGGCCCGATGCGGGAATGCTTGTCCCGGATTTATTCACAGGCTCATCCACAAGATGTACACCGGCCTGTGGATAGCTTTGTCAAGCAAGACTTGACGTGACCCCGGTAGGGTCTATAGAATTTCCGGTTCTTTCCGTCCACTTCATACAGGTGCCCCAATGGCCACCAAGCGCACGTTCCAGCCCAGCAACCTCAAGCGCAAGCGCGATCACGGTTTCCGTGCTCGTATGAAGACCGCCGACGGCCGCAAGATCCTGTCGCGTCGCCGCGCCAAGGGCCGCAAAGTCCTCAGCGCTTGATTGCGTTGCCGCGTGAAGCGGCAATCGCAACACCGATCGTGATCAGTGCCTACCCGCGTAAGCGATTTCCTCGCTCTGCGCGGGTTCGTACGCGTGCCGAATATACAACGGTCTTCAACGGCGCCCGCCGTGTATCCGATCCCTTGATGACACTCCACTGGTTGAAAGGGGATACCCCCGCTCGACTCGGCTTGGCTGTGTCACGCAAGGTGGATACGCGTGCGGTCGGTCGTAACCGTATCAAGCGTGTGTTGCGGGATGCAACACGCCATCTACGGTCGTGCCTGAGCGGTGGCGATTACGTCATCGTAGCCCGATCCGCGGCCAAGACCGCCAGTAATCAACAGATCCGTGAGGCGTTCGAGCGCCTGCTGCGCCGTTCCGGCGCATTGCCCGTTGTGGCTGCGGGCGGCACAATGCCGCCGCACGAGGGCGCACCCGCCCCTCTTCCTTTGAACGTACCGGACACTTCCTCCGGTCGAGCCGAGCCTGCCTGCTGATGAACCAGACCCGTGTATTCCTGATTTTTGCCTGGCTGATGGTAGCCGTGCTGCTGTGGATGGAATGGGGTCGCGAAAAGGCCGCACCGGATCCGGCAACCGTGGCCACCACCCAGCCGGCCGTGCCGGGTGCCAATGACGTGGACCTGCATGCGCCGGCCACCGCCGACGTGCCGCAGGCCACCGTGCCGGGCCAGCCGCCGGTTGCCGCCGCCGCGCCGGGCATGGAAGCCGCTTCCAGCGCCCAGCGCGTGACCGTCACCACCGACGTACTGAAGCTGGTGCTCGACGGCCGCAGCGTGCTCGACGCCGATCTGCTGCACTTCCCGCAGACCAAGGCCGCCGGCAGCCCGCCGGTGCAGCTGCTGACCGAAGACAAGGCGCATCCTTACAGCGCCACCGCCGGTTGGGCCAGCCAGAACAACTCGCCGGTGCCCGGCGCGAACGGCTTCCAGCCAGTGCAGGGTGTCACCACCGTCGCCCTGGCTGATGGCCAGAACGAAGTGCAGGTGCCGTTCGTCTGGAACGGCCCGAACGGCGTCAGCATCCACCGCACCTACACCTTCAAGCGTGGCGATTACGCCATCAGCGTGAAGGACGAAGTGGTCAACACCGGTGCCGCACCGTGGCAGGGCTATGTGTTCCGCAAGCTGGACCGCGTGCCGCCGGTGATCACCAAGGGCATGACCAACCCGGATTCCTTCAGCTTCAATGGCGCCACCTGGTTCAGCCCGGCTGATGGCTACCAGCGTCGTGCGTTCAAGGACTACCTGGAAGACGGCCCGATCAACCAGACCATCAGTGGTGGCTGGGTGGCGATGCTGCAGCACCATTTCTTCACCGCATGGATTCCGCAGGCTGACCAGTCCGCGCTGTACCTGCTGTCACAGAACGGCCCGCGCAACGTGATCGAAACCCGCGGCCCCGGCTTCACCGTGGCACCGGGCCAGAAGGTCAGCACCGAGGCACGCCTGTGGGTGGGCCCGAAGCTGGTCAACCAGATCGCCAAGGAAGACGTGAAGGGCCTGGACCGCGTGGTCGACTACAGCCGCTTCTCGATCATGGCCATCATCGGCCAGGGCTTGTTCTGGGTGATGAACCAGGTGCACAAGCTGGTCGGCAACTGGGGCTGGGCCATCATCGGCCTGGTGATCCTGTTGAAGATGGCGCTGTTCCCGCTGGCCAATGCGCAGTTCAAGTCGCAGGCCAAGATGCGCAAGTTCCAGCCGCGTATCGCGCAGCTGAAAGAGCGCTACGGCGACGACAAGCAGAAGTTCCAGACGGCAATGATGGAGCTGTACAAGAAGGAGAAGATCAATCCGCTGGGTGGCTGCCTGCCGCTGCTGATCCAGATGCCGATCTTCTTCGCCCTGTACTGGGTGCTGGTGGAGTCGGTGGAACTGCGTCAGGCGCCGTGGCTGGGTTGGATCCAGGATCTGACCGCGCGTGACCCGTACTTCATCCTGCCGATCATCAACATCGCGGTGATGTGGTTCACCCAGAAGCTGACCCCGGCTGTGGGCATGGACCCGATGCAGCAGAAGATGATGCAGTTCATGCCGTTGGTATTCGGCGTGATGATGGCCTTCATGCCGTCCGGCCTGGTGTTGTACTGGGTGGTCAACGGTGGCCTGAGCCTGCTGCAGCAGTGGTGGATGATCAAGAAGCACGGCGAAGACGCGCCGAGCAAGGTGATCGAAGCCAAGTAAGCAAAAGCCCGCCGCAAGGCGGGCTTTTCGCATGTGGGGGAGGCCGCGCCAAGACAGATCGTTCGGCTGTTTGTAGGAGCGGCATCTCGCCGCAAGTCGGCCTTTTCGCCTGTGGCGTTAGAATCACCACGCCCGTTGCACCCTTTTCTCCGAGCCTGCCATGCCCCGTTCGTTGTCGCGCCGCCTGATCCTGCCTGCCGTGTTGCTTGCCGCACTGACGGTCGCCGGCTGTTCCAAACAGGACGAGACCGGCACCGCGACGCCAACCCAGGCCAGCGCGCAGGCCGCAGCTGCGGCCAATCCAGCGGCGGCACCGCTGTTGACTGCATTGCAGAAACAGTTGGACGGCCACCGCCGCATCGTCGTGTTGCTTGCCGACGAGGCACAGCAATCGCCGGCCGACCGCCAGACTTCCAGCCGCATTGGCCAGCAGCTGTTCCACGATGGTTTGGAACAGCGCCAGGCCATTGCAGTGCAGTTTGATGCCTTGCTGCGCGATCCCAATCCACAGCGCTTCGCCACCCTGGGCACGGTGCTGGATTACATCGAATCCTCGCCCGAGCTTTACGACGCAGATCGTCTGGCTTTCCGCGAAATACTGCGCGAACTGCATCAGCGTGTAGGCGCGGACTCCTCGCTGCCAGCGGTGAAGCTGCACCAGCGCATCGGCGAAGACCTGGACGCGCTCGACGAGATCGAGCGCAACTACAACCAGGAGCTGACCCGCATCTTCAGCCGCTTCGAACGCACCCGTGCGATTGAACTCAAGCGCGAGAAGTGGGACGACTATGTTGCCCACCTCAACACGCTGTACAAGCGCGATGCCATCCTGCGCGACTTCGGTGTGATCGAGCCCTACCCGATGTCGATGCAGGACAGCGACCGCGAGATCTTCGGCCGCGACCTGCCGGCAAAAACCGTTGTGCTGACCTTCGACGACGGCCCGCACAAGGCCTATACCGATGAAGTCGTCGCCATCCTGCAGCGCTACGACGTACCGGGCGTGTTCTTTGAAGTTGGCCGTAACCTCGGCACAGTCGAGGCCGATGGCAAGGTCAAGCTCGGGTCAATGGCCGGCATCAGCCGCAGCCTGATGGAGCATGGCTATGCGGTCGGCAACCACAGCCTGACCCATGCGCAGCTGTCGCGCACCACCGGCGATGCCCTGCGTCAGCAGGTACTGGATACCGACACGCTGCTCAAGGGAGTGGATGCCAAACGCGCGCCGCTGTTCCGCTTCCCGTATGGCGCGCGCAATGCCGAAGGCCTGCAACTGCTCAACGAAGCCGGCCTGAAATCCATCATGTGGAACATCGACTCGATGGACTGGGCCGATCCGGTGCCCGAATCCATCGTGCAGCGCGTGGTCGACCAGGTGCAGAAGGAACAGCGCGGCATCATCCTGTTCCATGACATCCACGACCGCGCGGTGAAAGCGCTGCCTCAGATCCTCGACAAGCTGATCGCCGATGGCTACCAGTTCGCCGGTTGGAACGGCCGCGACTTCAGCGTCAGCCGTGCGCGGAAGGGCGCGGTAGCCGACACCACGGTCACCACTGGCTATGAAAAATCCTGGGCGATCGTCATTGGCATCGATGAGTACGCCAAGTGGCCCAAGCTCGAGTACGCCGGCCGTGACGCGCAGTCCATCGCCGATACGCTGACCGGCCAGTTCGGCTTCCCGTCCTCGCAGGTGATCGTGCTGAAAAACCAGCAGGCCACCCGCAACAACATTCTCGCCGCGTTCCATGACCGGCTGGCCGATGAGCGCACCGGCAAGAACGACCGCGTGTTCGTGTTCTTCGCCGGTCATGGTGCGACCCGCCAGCTCGCCTCCGGTCGCGACCTCGGCTACATCATTCCGGTGGATTCGGATCCGAACGAGTTCGCCACCGACGCGATCGCGATGACCGACATCCAGAACATCGCCGAGAGCATGCAGGCCAAGCACGTGCTGTTCGTGATGGACGCCTGTTACAGCGGCCTTGGGCTTACCCGTGGCGGCGGCAGTTCGTCGTCGTTCCTGCGCGAGAACGCACGCCGCAGCGCGCGGCAGATGCTGACTGCCGGCGGTGCTGACCAGCAGGTGGCCGACAGCGGCCCGAACGGGCATTCGGTATTCACCTGGGTGCTGTTGCAGGCCTTGGCCGGCAAGGGCGATCTCAATGGCGATGGCCTGATCACCGGCACCGAGTTGGCTGCGTATGTGGCGCCTGCGGTGTCGGCGGTGTCGCGGCAGACCCCGGCCTTCGGCAGCCTGCCCGGTTCGCAGGGCGGCGAGTTCGTGTTCCAGGTGCCGGACAGCCAGGAATTCCTCAATGCCGATACTCGCCAGCTATCGGCTGACGCGATCGCGCTCAACAGCCGTGTCGATGCCGTGCAGGACGCCAAGCCTGCGGGCAAGACCGAGGCGCCAGTGACGGTTGCCGATCTGCAGGGCGGCAAGAGCACCCTCGTGGTACCGGCCGCGGTGCCAACCTCGGATCGACAACGCGCGCAGCAGGCCAACGACCGCGGCCTGCAGCTGTACCGCGAGAAGCGTTATGACGAAGCCGCCGTGCAGTTCACCGAAGCACTGAAACTGCGCCCGGACTTCGCCCAGGCCGCCAACAACCTCGGCTTCGTCTATTACCGCCAGCAGCGCTATGCAGAAGCTGCGCGCTGGCTGGAGAACACCTTGAAGATCGATCCCTCGCGCGCGGTGGCCTATCTGAATCTCGGTGACGCCTACTTCAATGCCGGCGACAAGCCCAAGGCCAAGCAGGCCTACAGCACCTACCTGGAACTGCAACCGCAAGGCAGCGGCGCAGCCCAGGCCCGCGCACAACTGCAGAAGCTGTAGGCCATGAGCGACTTGTCCACAGGCCAGACCATTGTTGCCATTGCCAGCGGCGCCGCTGCTGGCGGTGTCGGCATGCTGCGCGTCTCCGGCCCGCAGTCGCTGCGGATTGCCGTCGCCTTGGGTTGTCCACAGCTCAAGCCGCGCCACGCCCATTACGCGAAGTTTCGCGACGAGGCAGGCGAGATCATCGACGACGGTATCGCCCTGTACTTCCCCGGCCCGCGCAGCTTTACCGGCGAGGACGTGGTGGAGCTGCAAGGCCACGGCAGCCCGGTCGTGCTGCGCCAGTTGCTGAGCCGCTGCATCGAGCTGGGCGCACGCCAGGCCCGCGCCGGTGAGTTCAGCGAACGAGCGTTCCTCAATGGCAAGCTCGATCTGGCCCAGGCTGAAGCCATCGCTGACCTGATCGCCGCTGGCGATGTGCGCGCTGCCCGCGCTGCCCGTCGCTCGCTCGATGGCGTGTTCTCGCGCCGCGTTGAAGAGGTGGGCGAGCAACTGGTGCGGCTGCGCATCCATGTTGAAGCGGCCATCGACTTCGCTGATGAGCCGCTGGATACGCTCGGCGGCGCGCAGGTGCGCGCCGGCATCGAGCAGGCCAAGGCCTTGCTGGCCCAACTGCGCATCGATGCCGAACGCGGTCGCAAGCTACGTGATGGCCTGCATGCGGTGCTGATTGGCCCGCCCAACGCAGGCAAGAGCTCGCTGCTCAATGCGCTCGCCGGCAGTGAGCGGGCCATCGTCACCGATATTGCCGGCACCACCCGCGACACCCTGCGCGAGACCATCCGCATCGATGGGCTGGAGCTGGAACTGGTCGATACCGCCGGCCTGCGCGAAGGCGGCGATGCCATCGAACGCGAAGGCATGCGCCGCGCCCGTGCCGAGATGCAGCGGGCGGACCTGGCCATCGTCGTGCTCGATGCCCGCGACCCGGAAGCGGGTAGGGCAGCCATTGGTGACGCTGCCGCGCAGGCCGCCCGTCAGCTGTGGATCTACAACAAGTCCGACCTGCTACCGCAGTGGCCGCAGGAGCTGGGCGAAGACAGCATCGCCCTGTCCGCCGCCAGTGGTGAAGGCCTGGAACTGCTGCACGCGCGCCTGCGCGAGATCGCCAGCCACGGCGCAGGCGAGGGCATGCAGGGCGAGTTCTCCGCGCGCCTGCGCCATGTCGAAGCGCTGGCCTTGGCCAGCCAACACCTCGATGCCGCGGATGGTCAGCTGCACTACGACCAGCTCGAACTGGCCGCCGAGGAACTGCGCCTCGCGCATGACGCACTCGGCGAAATCACCGGTCGCATGACCGCCGACGATCTGCTGGGCAGGATTTTCTCGAGTTTCTGCATCGGCAAATGATGCCGGTGTAGCGCCAACGGCCCGCAAGGGCCAGACACCACAAGACAGGAGTTGGGATGTTTTCGCACATCGTAGTGGGCGCCAACGACATAGAGGCATCCAAGGCGTTCTATGACGCGCTGCTGTCCACGCTCGGCGCAAAGCCGGGCTTTGTCGATCCCAAGGGCAATGTGGTCTATCTCCACGCCGGTGCCTTGCTGATCGTCGGCCATCCGCGCAACGGCGAGCCAGCCACCCATGCCAATGGCGGCACCATCGGCTTCAGCTGCGCCTCGCCGGAGGTGGTGGAGGCTTGGCATGCGGCAGGTGTTGGCCACGGCGGTGTGAGCGTGGAAGATCCACCGGGACCGCGGCAAAGCCCGTTCGGTCCGCTCTACCTGGCGTATCTGCGTGATCCGGCCGGCAACAAGCTGTGCGCCACGCACCGTGCGGCACAGGCCTGAGCATCGCCTTTCCCGGCAGCGGCGGTGCGGGGCAGTACGCGCCGCCGGTTACTGACAGTTCTGTTTGCCGCCGTTAGGCTAGGCCTTGTTACGGGATTCCCCCGCCAACGGAGTTAGTCCAATGCGCCATTGATGTCACCGTCTTGATGACGGTCCCTACCAGTCCCTGCTGCCGCTGGCGGTCGGGTGCTTCGGGCATCGATGGAATACCGCATGACAAACTCAATTTCCGTGACGCTGGACGGCGTCGCGTGGCAGACGCCTGACGGGCGCAGCCTGTTCTCCAACCTCAATGCACAGTTCGATGAACGGCCCACCGGTCTGGTCGGTCGCAATGGCGTGGGCAAAAGCGTGCTCGCACAGATACTGGCCGGGCTGCGCCAGCCCAGTGCCGGGCACTGCCGTCGCATCGGTGAGGCCTACTACCTCGCACAGCAGGTACAGCCACAAACAGGACAGCGCGTAGCCGAGCTCGCAGCTGTGGATAAGCGTGTGGATGCATTGCGCAGGATTGAAGCCGGAAGCACGCTACAAGCGGATTTCGACGCGATTGGCGAGCAATGGAGCCTGTGTGAAACCTTGCAGCAATCACTGTCCGATGCAGGTCTGCATGGTGTGGATGCGGATACACCTGTGGATAAGCTCAGTGGCGGGCAGTGCATGCGCGTTGCTCTGGTTGGTGCGCTGTTGCAGCCGGTGGAGTGGCTGATCCTCGACGAACCCAGCAATCATCTCGATCATGCCGGCCGGCAATGGCTGGCCGAACAACTGCAGGCAAGAAAGCAGGGGTTGATCCTGGTCAGCCACGATCGCCTGCTGCTGCAACAGGTGGAGCGCATCGTCGAACTGTCGCCGCAAGGGCTGCGCAGCTACGGCGGCAACCATGCGTTTTATGCACAGGCCCGCGCAGGCGAACGCGCTGCGGCCGAGGCCTTGCTGCAGCAACGTCGGCACGAACGCCGCAAGGGCGAGCAGGCGCTGCGTGATCAACGCCAGCGGCTGGAGCAGCGCAGCGCGCGCGGCAACCGCGATGCCGCCAACGCCAATCAGGCGCCGATCCTGCTTGGCCTGCAGCGGCAGCGTGCCGAAGCCAGCCTCGGCAAGGCACGCGCGCAGCTGGATCAGCGGCAGGTGCAGCTGCACGACGCGGTGCGCGAGGCACAGGCCGATAGCGAAGCCGCCGCCCCGGTCTTGCTGCTCCCAAGCGTGCAAACCAGCGGACCGGAGTGGGTGGTGCGTTCCACCGGACTGCAGCTGCCACACGTAGCACCGGAGCTGCGCGCGCTGGACTTCAATCTGCGCCGTGGCGAACGCGTTGCCATTACCGGTGCCAACGGTGTGGGTAAGTCGACGTTGTTGAAGGTGTTGGCCGGACAGCTGCCAGCGCTGGCTGGCGAGGTGAGCGTGCAGGTGCCTGCTGCTTTGCTGGATCAGCAGCTGCAGCTGCTACCCGCGCAGAGCAGCGTGCTGGAGGCTTTGCGTCTGCGCAATCCGGCCACGGCCGAGGGCGAACTGCGTAGTCGCCTGGCCTTGCTGGGGTTCGATGCCACTCAGGTGCAGCTGCCTTCAATCCAGCTCAGCGGCGGGCAGCGGCTGAAAGCTGGCCTGGCTTGCGCGTTGTACGCCGATCCACCGGCACAGCTGCTGTTGCTGGACGAGCCCGGCAATCATCTGGACCTGGATGCGCTGGCGGCTCTGGAAGATCTGTTACGCCAATACCAGGGCAGCCTGTTGCTGGTATCGCATGACGAGGCGCTGCTGCAGGCCATCGGCATCACCGCGCGCCTGCATGCCGGAGCCGATGGCTGGCAATGGCAGCGCACTTGATACCTGTGTGTTCTTACGCGCGTCACATGCAGCCGTCATGCTGCGCGCCTTGTTTTCGATTGGAGTGCTGACGGTGCGAAGCTGGGCTTGGTTGATGGCGGTGGGGGTTGGCGTGGCATGCTGTTGGGCAATGGACAGCTCAGCCGCGCAGACTTACCCCCAGGTTTCGGTGTACGCGCACCGCGGTGCCAGCGCACTGCTGCCCGAGCACACCCTGGCCGCTTATGCACAAGCCATCAGCGACGGCGCCGATTACATCGAGCCGGACTTGGTGATGAGCAAGGACGGGGTGATGCTGGCCCGGCACGAGAACGAGATCGGTTCCACCACCGATGTCGCCAGCCATCCCGAGTTCGCCAGCCGCCGCACCCGCAAGCTGATCGACGGCCAGCAGATCGAAGGCTGGTTCACCGAAGACTTCACCGTCGCCGAGCTGAAGACGCTGTACGCACGCGAGCGCCTGCCGCAGATCCGCGGCACCGCCTTTGATGGCCAGTTCCGCATCGCTACCCTGGACGAGATCATCAGCTTCCTGGTGCAGCAGGCCGGCCGCGCCAACCGCGGCATCGGCCTGGCTCCGGAGATCAAGCACGGCAGTTATTTCCAGAGCATCGGCTTGCCGATGGAAGACAAGCTGCTGAGCACCTTGCAGGGCAACAGCTACACCAAGGTCGCGCCGGTCCTGCTGCAGTCCTTTGAAACCGCCAACCTGCGGCAGATCCGCAGCAAGCTCGGCAAGGACAGCAATATCCGCCTGCTGCAGCTGCTCGATTCCAGCGACGCAAAGCCGGCTGACGTAGCGCTGGCCGGTGGCAAGCTGACTTATGCACAGATGATGACGCCGGCTGGCCTGCGCGATATCGCCGGCTATGCCGATGCGATCGGTGTGGAACGGCGCGCGCTGGTGCCGCTGGATGCACAGGGCAAGTTGGCGGCGCCTACCGCCTTGATCGGCGATGCGCATGCCGCCGGCCTGCAGGTAGTGGCCTACAGCTTCCGCCCGGAAAACCCGTTCCTGCCACCGGCACTGCGCCAGGGTGCGGAGAACGCGCGCAACCCGGACGCCTCGGTGGCCGAGATCCGCGCCTATCTGCAGGCGGGTATCGATGCGTTCTTTACCGATGACCCGGCGCTGGGGCGGCGGGCGGTGGATGGTGGCTCCTAAAAGCTGACAAGCGACTCCTCCCCAACCTGTCCAGCCCGAAGGCGTAGCCTTCTGTCGTTCATCAGGCCGCGCGCCAATGGCGCGCAAGCAGGCCTTCTTCACCCCCTTGGCTATGCCAAAGGGAGGGCTGGGGAGGGGGTAGCTTTTAGGCCTTTCAAGCATCGGCAGCTTCGCGGCTTATGCCGCTCCTGCAGGTTGATGGTTTGCTGGTAGAGCCACTGCCGAGCATGGCTCGGCACTACCGCGCGGCCCTTACGGCCGTTCGTCGGAATCCCGTCGCCGCAACGGCACCACAACTTCATAGTCACGACCTTCGCGCGGCTGCCACAGCACCGGTACCTGGCCCGGTGCGGGCGGCTCCAGTTCATTGTCGGCTTCGGCCAGCTGCTCTGCGTCTTCCTCGTCTTCCCAGCTATAGCGTTTGCGCTCAGCGCGCGGGTCGACGTTGCGGAACAGCAGCGCGGCGATCACGCCGGCCGCAGCTCCGCCCATATGCGATTGCCAGGACACACCGGGCTCGTGGGGAAGGATGGTGATCAGCATGCTGCCGTAGAACAGGAAGCCGATCAGGCTGGCGGCGATCGCCGGCCGGTCGCGGCGCAGCAGGCCGAGTACGAAGACCAGGAACATCAGGCCGTGGGTCAGGCCACTGGCGCCGAGGTGGCGGCTGCCGGCATCGCCCAGCATCCACGCGCCCAGGCCGGAACCTATCCACAGCAAGGGCAGGGCACGCAGGGTGGCTTTGGGATAAACACTGCCGGCCAGCGTGCCGAGAATAAGCAGGGCGACCGCATTGGCGCCCAGGTGTTCAATCGAACCATGCAGCAAGGGCGCACCGAGCAGGCCGGCCAGACCGCTGGCTTCCAGCGGCGCTACTGCCCATGGCCGCCAATCCCAGCCGCTGCTCTGCAGGGCGAACATCGCCACCAGCAGCAGGACAAAGCCCAGGCTGATGTTGAATGCGCGCAGCACCCGGCTGCGGTCGTTGCGGGCAGTGGTGGCCGGCGTGTCGCCGGTGTCGGGCAGGGTTGGCGTGTCCATGATCAAGGGATTGCGGCGCCTTGGGCGAAAGCCAAGGGCGCCGCGCATGGGAACTGGCGTGCCACCGGCGGGACAATCCCACCGGTGGCGCTAACGTCAGGCCTTGTGGCCGCCCTTCGGCGGAATCTTCAGGCTCAGGATCACCGTGGCCACCAGGATCACGGCCACAACACCCAGCGATACCGGGACCGGGATCTTGAAGATGTCGATCAGCAGCATCTTGGTACCGATGAAGGCCAGGATGACCGCCAGACCGTAGGGCAGCAGGTGGAAGCGGTCCGCCATACCGGCCAGCAGGAAGAACATCGCGCGCAGGCCCAGCACCGCGAACACGTTCGAGGTCAGCACGATGAACGGGTCGGTGGTGATGGCGAAGATGGCCGGGATCGAGTCCACCGCGAAGATCACGTCGGTGACCGCGATCAGGATCAGCACCACGAACATCGGGGTGAACCAACGCACGCCGTCCTTTTCGGTGACCAGGTTGTTGCCGTTGTACTCGTGGCTGATGCGCAGGTGCTTGCGCATGAACTTCAGCGCCGGGTTGTTATCCAGGCTGGGTTCTTCGCTGGCGGCGAACCACATCTTCCAGCCGGTGTAGAGCAGGAAGGCGCCGAACACGTACAGCAGCCAATGGAACTGGGTAACCAGCACGGAACCGGCGAAGATCATGATCGTACGCAGCACGATCGCGCCCAGGATGCCGATGATCAGCACACGTTGGCGCTGGGTCTCGGGTACCGCGAAGTAGCCCATGATCAGCAGGAAGACGAAGATGTTGTCGACTGCCAGTGCCTTTTCGATCAGGTAACCGGTCAGGAACTGCAGGCCCACTTCGTTGGCAACGGCCGCGCCTGCGGTCTCGTGCAGGTAGTACCAGAGGCCCGCATTGAAGGCCAAGGCCAGTGCCACCCAGCCCAGCGACCAGTAAATGGCCTCCTTGAAGGTGACTTTGTGCGGACCGCCGTGGCGCATCAGCACCAGGTCGATCAACAGCGCGGCAATGACGACGACGATGAAGCCGCCCCAAAGCCAAGGATTACCAATTGTCTGCATCATGGGAAAAATTCCGGTCGTGAACGGGGATATCTCGGAACCACAAAGGCCAAGAGCTGGACACGGAATCGGGGAGACCGGGGACAGAGCTTCGCCTATGCGGCGAAGGTCTTGCTCACAGTTCCAATGGCTGGAACTGCCGTTGCACCGGAGTCTTGCGACTCGAATTGACGGCGACAACGTCTGGGAGCTACTCCCCTTCTGGAGCGAATAGTGCCGTGCGGGCCTATTACAGTCAATGAATACGCTGCAGGCAGGGGGTGCTGCGCGGCTACAATAGCGCCATGAATACCCCACTCCCCGTCGTACGCCTGAAGAACGCGTGGCGCTCCAGCCACCCGTGGATTTTCCAGAAACTGGTCGAGAAGCCGACCGTCAAGCCCAAGTCCGGCACCATCGTCGATGTGGTCGGCGTGGACGGCGAGTGGATTGGCCGCGGCTTCTACAACGGCCACTCGCGCATCGCCGTGCGCATCCTGGAAACCAATCCGGACGTAGCGGTGGACCAGGCCTGGTTCGCGCAGAAGCTGGCGCAGGCGGTATCGCTGCGCCGCGACGTGCTCAAGCTGGATGCAACCTCCAATGCCTGGCGCGTTGTCCACAGCGAAGGCGACGGTCTGTCCGGCCTGGTGGTGGACCGTTACGACGACCTGCTGGTGGTCGAGTTCTTCGCTGCCGGCATGTTCCGTCACCGCGAATGGATCTACGAAGCACTGCGCGACCTGTTCCCGGGCTGCCGCTTCCACAGCTTCGCCGACGAGCACGTGCAGAAGCAGGAAAGCTTCGATTTCCACGGCAACACCACCACCGAACCGGCGGTAATCACCGAGTACGGCATCAAGTTCCGTGCCGACCCGGCCGGCGCGCACAAGACCGGTTTCTTCGCCGACCAGCGCGAGAACCGTGAGTGGCTGAGCCAGCAGGTCGAAGGCAAGACCGTGCTCGACCTGTGCTGCAACACCGGTGGCTTTGCGGTGTACGCCGCAGCGCGCGGTGCAGCTGACGTGCTGGGCGTGGACATCGACCAGGACGTGATCCATCTGGCCAAGGGCAACGCGCGTCTGAACAACGCCAAGCCGCGCTTCGTGCAGGCCGACATTTTCCCGTGGTTGCGTGATGCGGCCAATCGCGGCGACAAGTACGACGTGGTGATCCTCGACCCGGCCAAGATGACCCGCGACCGCGATCAGGTCATCACCGCGCTGAAGAAGTACCTGGACATGAACAAGCTGGCCTTGGGCGTGGTCAAGCCCGGCGGTCTGTTCGCCACCTTCTCCTGCACCGGTCTGGTGGCCGAGGACCAGTTCCTCGACATGCTGCGCCGTGCTGCGTTCTATTCCAACCGCACCATCCAGATCCTGAAGGTTGCCGGCGCCGGCCCGGACCACCCGTTCATGGCGCACGTGCAGGAATCGCGTTACCTCAAGGCGGTGTTCTGCCGCGTGCTGGACTGAGGCAAGAGCGACCCCTCCCCAACCCTCCCCTTGGCTGCGCCAAAGGGAGGGCGCACCTGTAGTGCCGAGCCATGCTCGGCAGAGGCCTTCCCGGTAAAGCTCCAGCCGAGCATGGCTCGGCTCTACAAAAACCTGCTCCATGCCGTCAGTCACTGGCCCGCGGCTCCACTACAGCGCTAATGTCTGGCCTTTCCCTTCACGGTGAGGCCTCATGACGCTGCGTCCCCTGTCCCTGCTGGTATCCCTGTCGTTGTGCGTTCCACTGGCAGCCTCGGCGGTGGAGTTCAGCCAGGCTGAACTGAGCAAGGCCAGCGCCTTGCAGAACAAGCTGCTGACCCTGGATTCGCATCTGGATACGCCGGCCAACTTTGGCCGCGCCGATTTCAACATCATGCAGCGCCACGACCACAATGCCTTGTCGCAGGTCGATTACCCGCGCATGGTCGAAGGCGCGTTGGATGGTGGCTTCTTCGCCATCTACACCGATCAGGGCGACCGCAGCCCGGCCGCGCATATCGCCGAGCGCGACCATGGCCTGCAGCGCATGCAGGAAATCCACGAAATGCTGGCCGCCAACCCGGACAAGTTCCAGCTGGCGCTCACCGCCGATGATGCCGCCAGGATCAAGGCGGCCGGCAAGCGCGTGGTCTATATCAGCATGGAGAACGGCAGCCCGCTGGTCGCTGACCCGACCTTGCTGAGCTACTACTACAAGGCCGGCCTGCGACTGATGTCGACGGTGCATTTTGCCAACAACGAATTCGCCGACTCGGCCACCGATCCCAAGGGCGCTGAGTGGAAAGGCCTGAGCCCGGCCGGCAAGGCGCTGGTCAACGAGGCGGTGAAGCTGGGCATCGTCATCGACCAGTCGCACGCTTCCGATGCGGTGTTCGACAACCTGATCGAAATGATGCCGGTGCCCTTCATCCTCTCGCACAGTTCGGCCAAGGCGGTGTTCAACCATCCGCGTAATCTGGACGACGCACGCCTGCGCCAGCTGGCCGCAAAGGGCGGGGTGATCCAGGCCAATGCCTACGGCGGCTATCTGGTCGACGAAACCAAGAGTGCTGAGCGCAAGCAGGCCGAAGAGGAACTGGAAAAGCGCCTCGGTGGTTGGGAAAACATGACCATGGCCAAGGGCGTGGAGCTGCGCAAGGCGATGGCTGAGCTCGATCAGAAGTACCCGCGCCGCAAGGCCACGCTGGATGATTTCTTCCAGCACTTCGGCCACATGCTCGACGTGGTTGGCCCTGACCATGTCGGCATCGGCATGGATTGGGACGGCGGCGGCGGCGTAACCGGCATGGAAGACGCGGCTGACCTGCCCAAGATCACCGCCTGGATGCAGCGTCGTGGTTTGACGGATGCGCAGATCGGCAATATCTGGAGCGGCAATGTGTTGCGGGTGATGCGGCAGGCGCAGGACTACGCGGCGGCGCAGAAGAATTCCTGATCGCGCGCTGTTGGATATGTGGAATGACGAAGCGGGCTCAGGCCCGCTTTGTTTTTATCCACACGTTGTTGGGGATAAGTGGGTTGTCCACAGGTTGGGTTGAGCCTTGAGGCTGTAGAGCTTTAAAGCAAAGGCACCCCTCCCCAACCCTCCCCTTGCCTGCGGCAAAGGGAGGGGGCTCTTCAAGCAGAACCAACAAACCCCAAAAACAAAAAGCGGGCCGAAGCCCGCTTTTCGCTTTACCCACAACTGCCTGTGGATTACTTGCTACGCCCCAGCACCGCGTTGCGGCGGCTGTACAGCGCGTAGACCAGCAGGCCAAACACGTTCCACGCCAGGAACCACAGCTGGGTGCGCATCGGCAGGCTGATGAACAGGTAGATGCAGCCGCCGATTGCCAGCGGCCCCACCACCCACGCCAGCGGCGTGCGGAAGGTGCGCGGACGGTTCGGCTCGCGCTTGCGCAGCACCAGCAGGCACAGGCCCACTGCGGTGAACGCGGCCAGCGTACCGGCATTGGCCAGCGCGGCGATTTCATCCAGGCGCGCCACACCGGCCAGCGCAGCAACCAGCACCGCGGTGAACAGGGTGATGGTGACCGGGGTACCGGTGCGCTGGTTGACCTTGGACAGGCCACGCGGCAGCAGGCCGTCACGCGACATCACGAAGAAGATGCGGCTCTGGCCGTAGAAGAACGCCAGCAGCACGGTCGGCAACGCAATGATGGCGACGATGCCGATCACCAGTGCGGCGGTGCCGTGGCCCAGTTCGCGCATGATCAGCGCCAGCGGCTCAGCGCTCTTGCCGAACACCGTGTAGCTCATCGCACCGACCGCGGCCAAAGCCACCAGCAGGTAGATGATGGTGCAGCCAACCATCGAACCGATGATGCCGATCGACAGGTCGCGCTTGGGGTTCTTGGTTTCTTCGGCCGCGGTGGAGATCGCATCGAAGCCGTAGAAGGCGAAGAAGATGATCGCCGCCGCAGCCATCACGCCGCGTTCCACGCCATCGGCGCTGATCGACTTGGGGAAGCCATACGGCATGAACGGCTGCAGGTTGGCGCTGTCGAAGGCCGGCAGGGCGACCGCCACGAACACCGCCAGCGCGATCAGCTTGAACACCACCAGCACCGCATTGAGGGTGGCGCTCTCCTTTGTGCCGACCATCAGCATGCCGGCGACCAGGAAGGTGATGACGATGGCAGGCACGTTGAGGAAGCCACCTTCCACGTGCGGGCCGGCGGCCAAGGCCTGCGGCAAGGCCACGTTCCAGCCGAACGAGGTGTGCAGCCACTCCAGGAAGCCGACGAAGTAGCCGGACCAGCCGACCGCCACCGTGCTGACCACCAGCGAGTACTCCAGGATCAAACTCCAGCCCACCACCCAGGCGATGGTCTCGCCCAGTGCGCTGTAGCTGTAGGTATAGGCGCTGCCGGCAGCCGGCATCATCGTCGACAGCTCGGCATAGGCCAGCGCCGCACAGGCGCAGATGGTGCCGGCGATGATGAAGGACAGCAGTACCGCGGGGCCGGCCTTGTCCGCACCCACGCCGATCAGCGTGTAGATGCCGGTGCCGACGATGGCGCCGATGCCAAGCGCGACCAGATGGGGCCAGCTCAGCGTTGGAATAAGCCGACGGCCTTCTTCGTGTTCGGTGAGTTGGTCGATGGGCTTGCGCCGGAGCCAGGATTGCATGCGGACCTCACGGTTCGTGGTGGTTCGGGGAAGCGGCCGAGTTTGGCGTAACGCAGTGCAGCAAAGCCAGAAAAACCCGTCTTTTGGCGTGCTTTTACCGCGTACTGATGGCAACGTGCCGAATTCGGCATAAAAGCACGAGCTCAGGCCGGGTTGTGGACCCGGCAACCGAGCTTACGCCGCCAGGGCGGCTCGCGGCGTTGATCAGCGCCTCACCTGCAGCACCCTCACTCGGCAATGCCAAGCCGCAGCCCGAACACCACCAGGCAGACGCCAACCCCGCGTCGCAGCCACACGCCAACACGCGGATAGCCGGCCAGGCGGCGGGCGATGAACTGGCCACCGAAGATCAGCACCGAGCACCAGCCGATGCTGAGGATGGCGATCAGCACCGCCATCGTCGCCAGGGTCAGCGCACCGCGCTGGCGTACCGGGTCGATGAACAGCGGGAAGAAGGCCATGTAGAACAGGATCGCCTTTGGATTGAGTACACCGACCAGCAGGGCCTGGCGGAACCAGCGCCGCCCGTGTTGTACCGGCGCACTTTCGCCAGCGACCGCAGCTGCCGGTTCACGCAGCAGGTTGATGCCAACCCAGATCAGATAGGCCGCACCCACATAGCGCAACGCGGCAAACAACAGCGGATGCGCCTGCAACAGCGCGGCCACGCCGGTGGCGGCAATGGCGATCAGGATCTGGTCGCCCAACATCAAGCCGGCCAAGGTGGCGTAGCCGGCACGTATGCCGCCGCGCGCTGTGGCGGTGAGCAGGGTGAAGGTGCCTGGTCCCGGCAACATCAGGAACAGGATCACGGCCACCACGAAGGTGCCCAGATCGTTGATACCCATCCACGGCATGTTGAGTCTCCGGTGGGCTCAGCGCGCGCGCTGGTCGGCGATGCGTTGTTTCACCGCATCGATCAGCGCTGGCAGGTCATCAAAGCGCGGCACGCCGTAGCGGTCACCGGTTATATCCAGGTTGCCCTTGCGCCAATAACCCGCCGGTGCGGCCACCAGCAGCTTGCCCGAGCGCGCATACAGGCCGAACTCGAGCAGGGTGATCGGGCTCTGGGTGCCAGGTGCGAAATACATCAGCACGATGTCGGCCTGTTCCAGCGCGGCCAGTTCCCATTCCACCTGGCGGCGGAATTCGGGCTCATCGGCCTCGGCGCGCCAGGCCGGATTCCAGTCGGCGCGACGGGGATTGAGCATCAGCACGCCCTGATCAGCCAATGCCGCCTGCACCTGCTGCTGCCAGTCGCCGGCCTTGCCCATCTCGATGCTGCCAGCCAGGAACACCTTGGGTCGCGCGTCATTGGCGGGCAGGGCGTTGGGCGAGGTAATGGTCTGCGAATCACTGGCCAGGGCTGCCATCGGCAGCAGGCACAACAGACTCGATAACAACAGCAGCGATAGCGGCTTCATGGCAGGGATACGGCGGGTGGGGGCGCCCATGATCGCAGATAGGCGCCGATGGCAGTTTTCGCCAGTGGTCGGCTGGTTGCAGGATCAGCTTCTGAGACGGGCAGGGCTACACTTCTCCCCATGCAAACTGAAACCCTGATCCTTGGCGGCCTGCTGGTCGCCGTCCTCGTGCTGCAGCTGCTGCTGTTGCTGCGCCGTAATGACAACAGCGTGCTGGAAAGCACCTTGCGCGAAGAACAACGCAGCGGCCGCGGCGAGCTGCGCGAGCAGCTGGAAACCATGGCGCGGCAGCAGGACATCCGCATCGATGGCTTCGGCCGCAACCTCACCGACCTGTCCACACGCACCGACCAGCGCCTGGACCTGCTGCGCGACAGCCTCAATGACGACGCCCGCAAGGGCCGCGAGGAAACCGCCAACGCCCAGCAGTTGCTTGCCCAGTTGCTGGGTACGCGCCTGCAGGACGTGCGCGGCCAGCTCGACGTGTTCGGCCAGCAGCAGGATGCGCGCATGGAAGCCTTCGCCCGTCAGCTGGCTGGCCTGCAGCAGAGCCTGGTCGAGGAAACCCGCAAGGGCCGCGAGGAAGGCGCGCAGGTACAGCTGCGCTTCGGCGAAACCCTCAACCAGAAGTTGGGCGAACTGACCCAGCGCAACGAGCAGCGCATCACCGAAATGCGCCAGACCCTGGAAGCGCGGCTGAAGGACCTGCAGGGCGACAACGCCGCCAAGCTCGAACTGATGCGCCAGACCGTCGATGAAAAACTGCAGAGCACGCTCAATACGCGCCTGGATTCCTCGTTCAAGCTGGTCTCCGAGCGACTGGAGCAGGTGCAGCGCGGGCTGGGCGAAATGCAGCAGCTGGCCACCGGCGTTGGTGACCTCAAGCGCGTGCTGAGCAACGTCAAGAACCGCGGCGGTTGGGGCGAAGTGCAGCTGGACAACATCCTCGAGCAGACCCTGACTGCCGAGCAGTACTCGCGTGGGGTGAAGTTGCGCGCCGACAGCGGCGAGATGGTCGATTTCGCGGTGCGTCTGCCCGGCCGTGCTGATGCCGATACGCCGGTATGGCTGCCGATTGATTCCAAATTTCCGCGCGAAGACTACGAACGCCTGCTCGATGCACAGGAAGCCGGCGATGCCGATGCGGTGCGCAACTGCGGCAACCAGCTGGAACGCGCGATCCGCATCCAGGCCAAGTCGATCAGCGAGAAGTACATCGTGCCGCCGCACAGCACTGACTTCGCGGTGATGTTCCTACCGACCGAAGGCCTGTATGCCGAAGTGATCCGGCGCGCTGGCTTGGTGGATGCCTTGCAGCGCGAATACCGCGTGGTGATCGCCGGGCCGACCACGGTGACCGCCTTGTTGAATAGTCTGCAGATGGGCTTCCGTACCCTGGCCATCGAACAGCGTTCTTCGGAAGTGTGGAGCCTGCTGGGCGCGGTCAAGAGCGAGTTCGGCAAGTTCGCCGGCATCCTCGAACGCGCCGAGAAGCAGATCAACACCGTCGGCAAGAGCCTGGGCGACGCCAGCCGCAAGACCCGCACCATCGAGCGCAAGCTGCGTGGCGTGGAATCGCTGTCCAGCGACGCCTCGCAGGCAATGCTGGGTACAGACGACGAAGCCGACGAAGCAGAAGACGAAAGCCCCACTGCGTAGTGCCGAGCCATGCTCGGCAGAGGTCTTCCCGACAATGCCCAGGTAGTGCCGAGCCATGCTCGGCAGAGGCTCTACCGGTAAGGCCCCAGCCGAGCACGGCTCGGCACTACAGCGTTGCAGCACTACAGTCGTGCCAGCGCCACCTGCGCCGTTTATGCTTGCGTTCTCCCAACCCCACAGCAGGTAACCGCATGACCGCTTCCGTGTACGACATCGCGCTGAACACCATCGATGGCGCCGCCGCTTCGCTTGCCGATTACCGCGGCAAGGTGCTGCTGGTGGTAAACACCGCTTCCAAGTGCGGCCTCACCCCGCAGTACGAAGGTCTGGAAAAGCTCTACCGCGAAAAGAAGGACGCCGGTCTTGAAGTGCTGGGTTTCCCGGCCAACAACTTCAACGGCCAGGAGCCGGGCAGCGAGGACGAGATCAAGCAGTTCTGCGCGCTCACCTATGACATCAGCTTCCCGATGTTCTCCAAGATCAGCGTCGCCGGTGCCGACATCCACCCGCTGTACCAGCAGCTGACCACCGCCCAGCCGGCTGCCATCGGCGAAGGCCCGATGCGCGAGAAGCTGGTTGGTTTCGGCATCGAGGCCAATCCGGCTCCGGCCGTGTTGTGGAACTTCGAGAAGTTCCTGATCGGCAAGGATGGCAGCGTTGTAGCCCGCTTCGCCCCGGACACCAGCGCCGATGACGAAGGCCTGCGCAAGGCCATCGACGCAGCGTTGGCTGCGTAAAGCCCCGGCACTTGTAGGAGCGGTGTAAGCCGCGAAGCCGGTTCAACCGCGATCTGCTGGTCTACGAGCTTCGCGGTTGACACCGCTCCTACAAAAGGCAGATACAAAAGGCAGGAAGCAAAAAGCCCGGGTTTCCCCGGGCTTTTTGTCATCCAGCAGCAAGCAGAATCAGTCGCCCCAGTTCGGCATCGGCATTGCGTCGACCGGGATCGTCATCTGGTCGTCATCGTCGTGCTTGCGGTCGCGGCGCAGATCTTTCTCGATCTGGTAATTGCGGCGCTGCAGCCAGGCATCGCGGGTCAATGCGTATTCGTCCACCGCGGTGTCACGCAGCGAATCCACTGCCATCAGCTGTGCACGCATATCCACCAGCTGCAGACCCTGCAGGCCGATGCGGAGCTTGTCCATCTCGATCTTGCGTATCGGCGACAGCGGAATATCACCGGCCAGGCCGAACACATCACGCACGGTACGCGGGCCGAAGAACGGCAGCTCCACGTAACGCGAACGACGCCAGCCCCACGCGCCCAAGGTCTGACCGAAGTCTTCGCTGCGCTTGGGCACCATCGCCTTGCTGGCCGGATCGAACAGACCACCGATACCGAAGGTGGAGTTCATCAGGAACCTGCCCAGCGTGTCCCAGGCATCGTCGGCATGGCCCTGCAGCAGCTGGTTGACCACGGTCAGCGGTGAACGCAGGTTGCTGAAGAAGTTGCTGACGCCGGTACGTGCGAACTGCGGCACCACATTGACGTAGGCCGTGGCCAACGGACGTGCGACGGCGCGGTCAACCGCATTGTTGAAGCTGTGCACGCCGCGGTTGTACTTCTCCCACGGGTCGTAGGTCACGCTGGCAGCGGCCGCACCAGTTTCACCTTCAGCGCTCGGCACCGGGCCGCCATACAACGCGGCGAAGTCGTCTTCGGCACCAGTCGGGACCGTACCATCGCTGACTACTGCAGTGTTCTGCGCGCTGTCGGCGGTAGCCGTGCTTACGGTGTCCTGCACCGGCGCAGCAGCGGCAGTGTCGACGGTTTGTTCAGCGGCCTGCGGTGCAACCACAGTGGAAGCCGGCAGCGCATCGCGCGCGGGCTTGCCAGCACAGGCGGCAAGCGTCGCCACGCTGAGCAGGAGGAGGAGGGTGCGGAAAAGTTTCATGTCAGCTTCCTGCTGATGAGGTGTTGAAATCGAGGGACGCTGACAGCCGGTAGGCTGCGCAAAGTTCGTCCAGACCAGCCGGGCTACCGTTGACGTTGCCGCCACCGTGTGCCCGCAAACGTGCGGACAGTTCACCCAGCAACGCCAAGCCGGCGCTGTCGATGCCATCAACCGCAGCCAGGTCGAGCTGACGCACAGGCGCAAGCGCCCGCGTCAGCTGCGGCCACAGTGCAACCACCGCTTCGCGGTTGATCACGCCTGCCAGCAGCAGGGTGTCGCCCTCGGTGCGGAAGGTGGCGTTACTTGCCACGGGGAGCGGCCGGACCCGCATTGGCCTGCATGCTGCCGCTGCGCAGTTCGGTGGCAACCTGCTTGATCGACTTCTGCCGCAGCGGGGCGTCGAACTGGTTCTTGAAGGTCTGCACGTAGGAGATGCCTTCGATCATCACGTCGAAGATCTTCCACTGCCCATCCACATTGCGCATCAGGTATTCGACCGGGGTCGGCTCGCTGCCGGCACGCACCAGCTCGGTGGAGACCTTGACGCCGCGGTTGCCGGGCAGCGGCTGCTCGCTCTTGTAGCGGAAGCTGGGCTTGCCCTGGATATCGAGCAGGGCCGAGCCGTAACGCGACATCAGGTTGTCGGCCATGGCATCGGCGAACAGCTTGACGTCGGCATCGGCAGCGCCGCGGCCGTGCACGCCCAGCACCAGGCGCGCGGCGTAGTCGCGGTCGAAGGCGCGGCTGAGCTCGCCATCGATATAGCTGCGCAGCGTTGCCGGGTTGGCGCGGAACTCCGCGCGGCGGGTCTGCAGGGCATTGATGATGCGGGTGCTGGAGTCCAGCACGGTGCGGGCGGCGGCCGAGGGCTGCGCGGCGGTTGCGGCCGGGCGCGCCTGTGCCAGCGTGACCGACGGTGCGGCGGCCAACAGGGCAGAGGCGAGCACGACGGTAAGCAGTTTCACTTTCATGGTTGCGGTTCCGTAGCGGGCGCGTCTGCGCCGGGGGTTTCATTTGCAGCCGCGCCGGTATTGCCGCCGCCGCTGAACATGTACTTGCCAACCAGCTGCAGCAGATCCACCGCCGGCTGGGTGAAGACGATTTCGTCACCGGACTTCAATACGTCCGGATCGCCGCCGGGCTGCAGGCCGATATAGCTTTCGCCCAACAGACCGCTGGTGAAGATGCCGGCCGAGGTGTCGGCAGGCAGGTCCTTGAACTTGCTGTCCAGCGACAAGGTCACGATGGAATCGTATTTAATCGGGTCCAGCTGAATGTCAGCTACTTGGCCGATTGTCACACCGCCAACCTTCACTGGCGCCTGCTTGCGCAGCTGTCCGATCTGGCTGAAACGGGCCTTCAGTTCATAGCCGCCACCGCCGGTGCCGAAGCGCTGGTTGGTGGAGGCGACGGCCAGCACCAGCAGCGAGGCCAGGGCCAGCAGCAGGAAGGCGCCGACGGAAAATTCGAGTCTGGGTCCACGGATGGCCATGTTGTGTCTCACTCCTGATCCATCTGGTGCTTCGCACAGCGAAGCGGGTTGTTCGGTTGTTTGTTTGATGCCCGCACACGGAGGTGTGGAGTCTTGCGAGGGATTCGCATCACTGGAACAGCAGCGCCGACAGTACGAAGTTGAACATCAGCACCAGCAACGAGGCGTTCACCACCGCACGGGTGGTGGCGACCGAGGTGCCTTCGATGGTCGGCTCGGCATGGAAGCCGACATAGGCCGCTACCAGTGCGGCGGTACCGCCGAAGATCGCCGACTTGAGCAGGGCCACGGCAAAGTCGTCCCAGAAATCGACACTGCTGCGCAGCCCCGACCAGAACGTGCCGTTGTCCTGACCCAGGATGTGCACCGCTTCGAAGTAACCACCGGCAATGGCCAGCGAGCAGAAGATGCCGGTCAGCAGCGGCACGGTCAGCACCGCCGCCCAGAAGCGCGGGGCAACGGCCTTGGCGATCGGGTCGATGGCCATCAGCTCCAGCGCCTTGATCTGGTCGGTAGCGCGCATCAGGCCGAGCTCGGCGGCGATCGAGCTGCCGGCGCGGCCGATGAACAGCAGCGCGGTCAGCACCGGTGCCAGCTCGCGGTACAGCGACAGACCGAGCAGGGTGGACAGCGCATCGGAGGCACCAAAGGTGGTCAGCGTGCGGTAGCCCTGCAGGGTCAGCACCAGACCGACGAAGGCACCGCCAACGGCGATGATCGGCAGCGAACGCGCGCCGATCTTGTAGATCTCGCGGGTCAGCTCGGCCAGGAAGTCACGCGTCGGCACCGAGCCACGCAGCACCGTCAGCGAGAACAGCCCAGCACGGCCCAGCGAGCGGATGGAGGAGGTGAAGGGCATCAGGAAGCGGCTCCAGAAGCGCCGATGACGCTGGACGACACATCCTTCTCCCGCTTGCGGGAGAAGGTGCCCGAAGGGCGGATGAGGGCAGCTTTTGCTCTACGAGCTTTAAAAGCGCCCTCACCCCAGCCCTCTCCCGCCATGCGGGAGAGGGGGCAGGAATCACGCATTTCGCGTAGCGTCAGCATCACGCGTTCTCCAGCCCGTAATTACGCGTCGGCGCATCGAACGGAATCGGGCCGTCCGGTTCGCCATGCAGGAACTGCCGCACCAGCGGATCGGTGCTGGCCTGCAGTTCGTCCGGTGTGCCGGAGAACACGATGCCGCCATTGGCGATCACCACTGCCTGATCACTGATCGGCAGGGTCTCGTGGACATGGTGGCTGACGATGATGCTGGTCAGGCCGAGGCTGTCGTTCAAACGCTGGATCAGGCTCATGATCACGCCCGAGGCGATCGGGTCCAGCCCGGTCAGCGGCTCGTCGTAGATCATCAACGGCGGGTCCAGCGCCAGTGCGCGCGCCAAGGCAACGCGCCGCGCCATGCCGCCGGACAATTCGCGCGGCCAGGCATCGGCAGCGGCCAGCAGGCCAACCGCATGCAGCTTCATCTGCACCAGACGCTTCAGCACCGGCTCCGGCAATTTTGTATGCGCACGCAGCGGCAGCGCCACGTTGTCGGCCACGCTCAGGTCGGTCAGCAGGCCGTTGCCCTGCAACAGCACACCGACGTTCTTGCGCATCTCCAGCAGATCGCGGTTGCCGTGCGGGATATCCCGGCCAAACAGCTGCACCGTGCCGGATACAGGCCGCAACTCACCGGTCAGCGCCGCCAACATGGTTGACTTGCCGCTGCCCGAAGGGCCGAGCACAGCGGTGATGCTGCCGCGCGGTACCTGCAGCGAAACGTCGCGCAGGATGGTGCGCCCGCCGCGATCGATTCGCACGTTGGACAACTGCACCAAGGGAGTCCGGGCTGAGGACATGACGGCCTTTAACGGAAAACCAACGTTCTAGGATTGCCAGCAGCGCCTGAACATAAGCGTACTGGACCGTGCAGTATTGTCTCATTGTCAGCGCACAGCGCCATGCACAGCTTGAGGCTTTGTCAGCAACACAGTGTGCAGGGGATGGGAGAGTCAACCGGTCGGGAATGTGCGCAATGCATTCATGTCTCGCCCCCTGCGATGCTGCTGCGGCAAGATGGCGTGATGAGCAATGCCCCCGATTTCCGCCTGTACCACTCCAATGCCCTGGATGTGTTGGCCCAGCTGTTGGCCCATGCGTTGCGCGAGCCGGCGCCCGGCCAGCCTTTGCTGGCTGCCGATATCGTCCTGATCCCGCAGGTGGCGATGCGCCGTTGGCTGCAGTCCACCCTGGCCGCCGAATATGGCGTGTCGGCCAATCTGGAATTCCTGACCCCCGGCGAGTTCGTTGCCAAAGCGCTGAAGGCCAATGTGCCGGGTGAGCGCGATGATCTGGGCGCGACCGGGCTGCACTGGCGTTTATATGGGGCGTTGACCGACAGCAGCTTGATGCAGAAACCGGCGATGGCCGGGCTGCGTGCCTACCTGGACCGCAATGATCCGCTGCGTCCGTGGGCGCTGGCGGCCGAGCTGGGCGGGGTATTCGAGAAGTACCAGGCCTGGCGCCGCGACTGGCTGCTGCGCTGGGAGGACGGGGCCGAGCCGGATGACCCGCAGGCCATCCTCTGGCGGCATATCGCCGGTGGCCAGAACTACCGCGCACGGCGAATCAACGATTACCTGGCCCGCTTTGAAGGCGAACACCAGCCCTTGCCGCAGGGTCTGCCGCAGCGCCTGTTCGCCTTTGCCACGCTCAATGTCTCGCCGGACGTGCTGCGGGTGATCGCCACCCAGGCGCGGGTCGGCACGCTGCACTTCTATATGCCGACGCCAACGCGCTCCTATTGGGGCGATCTGCAGACGCTGAAGGAAAAGCTGCGCAGCGGCCTGGCCGAGCCGTTCGGTATCGAGGCCGGCGAAAACCCGCTGCTGCAGGCCTGGGGCGAAGCCGGCCGTGACTTCATGGCGGTGCTGGGCGACTACGAAGTGGTCCATCCCAGCGGTGAGATCGCCGCCTACGTGGACCCGGAAAGCATTCCCGTCCCCGGTTTGGATGACGGCGGGCTCGGCGACAGCCTGCTGCACCGCCTGCAGGCCGACCTGTTCCACCGCCGCGCGCTGCCCTCGCCGCCGTTGCGCGGGACGCTGCGGGTGGACGACCCAAGCATCCAGATCCACGCCTGCCACACCCGCCTGCGCGAGATGCAGGTGTTGCACGACCAGCTGCGTGCGCTGCTGGAAGACCCGCGTTTCGACCCGCCGCTGCAGCCACGTGAGATCGCGGTGCTGGCGCCGGATATCGACCCCTACGTGCCCTACCTGGAATCGGTGTTCGGCGGCCGTGGCGGCAACGATGCGCATATTCCTTGGGCGCTGGCCGATGCCAGTCCGCTGCAGGGTGAGCCACTGGCCGAGGTGTTCGTGCAGCTGCTGGGCCTGCCGGTATCGCGTTTCGGCCTCAATGAAATCCTCGACCTGCTGTCCAGCGCGCCGCTGGCGTCCGCCTCCGGTCTGGACGCGGCTGCGTTCGAACGCCTGCACGGCTGGCTGCAGGCAGCGGGCGCGCGTTGGGGCCTGGATGCTGGCCATCGCAAGCAGCATCAGGCGCCGGCAGACGATGCCTACACCTGGCAGTTCGCGCTGGACCGGCTGCTACTCGGCCACGCCAGCGGCAGTGATGAGGACATCGCAGGCGTCGCGCCGTGGCCGGAGCTGGAAGGCGGTGGGCTGGCTGCACTCGATGCGATGATCCGTCTGCTGCGTGTTCTCGCTCGCCACCAGAAGACCCTGGCCGAAGCACTGAGCCCCAACCAATGGCGCGAACGCCTGCTCGGCCTGTTGCTGGCGCTGTTGCCGGAAACCCCGACCGAACCGTCTGCCGTGCGCGCGCTGGACCGCCTGCGCAAGCTGGTCAACGAATTCGCCGAAGAAGCCAACAGCGCCGGTTTCGACGCGCCGGTACCGGCCGAAGTCGTGCGCGCACATTTCGCCTCGGTGCTGTCCGAAGCTGATACCCGCGCGCCGCTGCTGACCGGCGGCATCAGCTTCGGCCGCATGGTGCCGATGCGCCTGTTGCCGTTCCGGGTGATCTGCGTGCTGGGTTTGAACGACGGTGATTTCCCGCGCCGCGACCCGGCTGCCGGCCTGAGCCGGCTTACCGCCGAGCTGGGCACCGAGCGTCGTCGCTATGGCGACCGTTCGCTGCGCGAGGACGATCGCTTCCTGTTCCTGCAGCTGTTTGCTTCGGCCCAGGACGTGTTCTACCTGAGTTATCTCGGCGCCGATGCCCGCGACGGCAGTGTGCGCGAGCCCTCGGTGCTGGTCAGCGAACTGGTCAACGCGGCATCGGCGTATCACTTGGACAGCGCTGCCGCGCGCAAGCACCTGGTGGTGCGGCATCCGCTGCAGCCGTTCGCTCCGGCGGCATTTGGCGGCGATGGCGAACCGCGTCGTTTCAGTTACCGGCGCCAGTGGCATCCGGCCGCCAGCGCGGTCGGCGGCAGCCGGCAACGCTTGGCGCCGTGGTTCGACGGCCCGCTGAATGCACCGCTGCCCAGCGCGCTCAATGACGACAGTCTGTCGCTGGATGCCCTGCGGCGTTTCATCAGTGACCCGGCCGCGCAGTTCCTGAATCAGAGGCTGGGACTACGGCTGGCAGGTGAAATCGATGACAGCGAAGACATCGAGCCGCTGCTGGTACCCAGTGGCGGCCGCCTGCACTCGTCCTTGCAGCAACACGTACTCAGTGCCCTGCTGGAAGGCCGCGAAGCAGGCCTGTACCAGCGTTTGCGTGCCCGCGCGTTGTTGCCTTCCGGTGCACTCGGGCGGCAGCAGTTCGAACGCATGCTCAGCCGTATCCGGCCTTGCGCGGAAACGTTTTCGCAGTGGTACGACGGCCAGCCGCTGGGCTCGCAGCGTTACGAAGTCGAGCTCGATGGCGTGCGCCTGCACGGGCGTGTCGAGCAAATTCATCCACAGGGCCTGATCCGCCTGCAGGCGGGGTCGCCAGGGGTGGCCTATGTGCTGCGCGGCGGCCTGGATTGGCTGCTGGTGAACGCTGCCGGTGTGCCGTCATCGATGCTGCAGTTCCATGACAACGGGCAGGCCGGCTATGGCCCGCATCGGCTTCCAGAGCTGTCCGCAGAGAATGCGAAGGAAGCTTTGAAAGCCTTGCTGCGTCTACGTTCTGAAGGAATGCAGGCGCCGCTGCTGTTCGCTCCCTACACCGGCTGGGAGATCTACAACGCCGACGATGACAAACGCGAAAACGCCGCACAGGCGCGCTGGTACGGCAGCGAACACAGCTGGGGCGAGCGCAACGGCGAAGCCCTGCAATTGGCCTTGCGTGGCACCGATCCGTTCGCATCGCCAAGCACTACTCACAGATTTATCCACAACGCCTTGTTGATATTTACCGCGCTACGCGAGGGCCGCGTTTTGCCCGATTTCGACGCTGAAAACGATGCCATGAACGGAGCCGGCGCATGAGCACCGAAGCGCTGCAGCAGGACCCGTATCTGCACTTGCCGCTGGACGGTCTGCGCCTGATCGAGGCCAGCGCCGGCACCGGCAAGACCTTCACCCTGGCCACGCTGTTCACCCGACTGGTGGTGGAGCAGGGCCTGCGCATGGGCCAGATCCTCGCGGTGACCTTCACCGACGCCGCCACCCAGGAACTGCGCAAGCGCATCCGCGAACGCCTGGAGCTGGCTGCGCGCGTGGTCGACAGCACGCCGGACGACAACGACAGCCCGGAAACCACGCTGACCCGCGCCGTCCTGCAACGCCACCTGCAGCAGGGTGCGGAAAGTGCCGCGCAGCTGGGCCGGCGCCTGCGCATTGCCGCTGAAGAAACCGATCTGGCCTCGATCTTCACCATCCACGGGTTCTGTACCCGCGTGTTGGGCGAATACGCTTTGGAGAGCGGCCACACCTTCGCCGCGCCCGAGCTGTTGGCCAATACCCGCGAACTGCATGCCGAACTGGCTGCCGACCTGTGGCGGCTGCATGCAGGGCAGGGCGAGCATCTGGAGGCGCTGCTGGGCCTGTGGAAAAGTCCGGATGCACTGGCCCGGGATCTGCCCGCATTGGCTGCCGAGCTGCCGCTTTATCCACAGCCACCGCAGACCCTGATCGAAGACACCCGTCCGTTCCGCGACGGCGCTGCGCAGCGTCTGGCCGCCGGCATCGCCGAGCACGGCGAAACCTACCTGCAACAACTGCGTGGCGCGCTGGAAGGCGGCATCCTCAACAAGGCCAGCTACAAGCCCGATTGGATCGAGCCGCTGTTCCAGCAATTGCTGCAGTGGAGCCGTCACCCTGATCCCACCGCCGAACTGGACGAACGTCTGGAACGGCTGACCTTGGACGCGCTCACTGCCAAGACCAACAAGGCCAAGGCCGGCAGCACCCCGCAATCGCCGTTGCAGCTGTTGATCGCCGATTACCTGCTCGCTCTGGCACAGGTGACGCAGTGGCAGCGCCAGCAATCGATCGTGCTGCTGCACCAGCTGCGCAACGAAGTCCGCCAGCGGCTGGCCCAGCTCAAGCAGCTGCGTCGCCAGCAGACCTACGACGACCTGATCGACAACGTCGCCAATGCCTTGCACGGCCCGCATGGCGTGCATCTGGCCGAACGCCTGCGTGCGCAATATCGTTTTGCCCTGGTCGACGAATTCCAAGACACCGACCCGCGCCAGTGGGACATCTTCCGCCGCGTATTCGCAGCCGAGGAAGGTGCTGATGCCGCGCTGTTCCTGATCGGCGACCCCAAGCAGGCTATCTACGGCTTCCGTGGCGGCGACGTGCATACCTATCTACAGGCCAAGGCATTGGCCGAAGCCGCGCCGGCGCTGGACCGTAACTTCCGCTCACGCCCGGGCGTGCTGCGCGCGATCCAGGCCTTGTACGACAACGCCGGCCCCGAAGCCTTCCTCGACGAGCGCATCCAGTTCGAGCCGGTCTTGCCGGGCAGCAAGCGCAGCGACGCCGACTATCTGTTCGACGGCAAACCCGCGCCAGCACTGACCCTGCAGCTGATTGCAGGCGATGCTGACGGTAAGCCATTGAAGGCCGATGCCTCGCGCGATGCCGCCACTGCCGCCTGCGTGGCAGATATCCACAAGGTGCTCAGTGCCGCCCGCGAAGACCGCGCGCAGGTCGACGGCAAACCGGTGCAGCCGGGCGATATTGCCGTGCTGGTGCGCTCGCACAAGGAAGCTTCGCGCGTACAGCAGGCCTTGGCCGCGCTCGGCATCCCAGCGGTCGCTGCCGGCAAGCAGAGCCTGTTCGCCAGCGCCGAAGCGCATGAACTGCGCCTGCTGTTGCTGGCCCTGCTGCAGCCGGCCGACGAAGGCCGCCTGCGCGCCGCGCTTGCCACTGTGCTGCTGGGCGAAAGCGCAGCAGCCATCGCCGCGATGGAGCATGAGGGCGAACAACAGCGCCTGCATCAGGAACGCCTGCTGCAATGGCGTGAGCGCTGGCAGCGTGGCGGCGTGCTCGCCCTGCTGTCGGACCTGTGCGCCGAACAGGCCGAACGTCTATTGCTGCTGATCGACGGTGAGCGCCGCCTGACCAACTACCTGCAGCTGGCCGAAGCCCTGCAGGAAGCCAGCAACAGAAGCATCGGCCTGCATGGCCTGCTCGATTGGCTGCAGGCACAGATCGCCCACGCCGACGAAGGCGACGAAGCGCAGCTGCTGCGGCTGGAATCGGATGCCCGCCGTGTGCAGATCATCACCCTGCACAAGAGCAAGGGTCTGGAGTACCCGCTGGTCTACCTGCCCTTTGTCGGCATCGCCACCAATGCGCCGGACAGCAGCAACCACCGCACCGTGCATGACGGCGAACAGCGCGTGCTGCATTGGAAGATCGACAAGGAAGACCCTGAGTGGAAGGCCATTGGCCAGCAGGTCAACGCCGATGAGGAGGCCGAAACCGCGCGTTTGCTCTACGTCGGCCTGACCCGCGCCGAGCATGCCTTGTGGATAAGTGGCGGTGCCTTGACTGGCCTGGCAACCTCGCGGCTCGGGCCGATGTTGCAGGGCTTGCCCGAGCACGCTGACATCCAGGTGATCGAAGACGACAGCGGCCCGGCGCCGACCCGCCTGCCACCCGAACGCGAGCAGGCTTTGCCGCCGGTACGCGAGGTGCGCCGCAGCGTGCCGCACGACTGGTGGGTTTACAGCTTCACCCAGCTCGCCCATGCCGAAGGCGGCCACGACACTGCTGCCGCCGCCACCGAAGACAGCGGTGGCGCCGCCGATGAACCGGCACAGGTCGACGTGGATGCTGAGCCGGCCAATGAAGCAGCGACTACGCAGCCGGAGGTATTCGATCCGCGTTTTGCCGGCAGCCGTTTCGGCAACGTGCTGCATGCCGCATTGGAGAACGTCGATTTCGGCATCTGGCGCGATTGGCAGCCCGGCCAAGTTGCACCGGAAGGCCAAGCCGAGATCATCTCAAAGGCGATGCGCGCCGATGGCTACATCGACGAAGAGATTGATGATGGCGTGGCCTTGCTGACCGAACTGATCGGCCAGACCCTGACTGTCGCCCTGCCCGAAGGCGGTGCCCTGCATTCGCTGGGCGAAGGCGAGCGCCGCGCCGAAATCGAGTTCCACTTCGCCATGCAGCCAACCACGGTGCCGGCACTGCTGCGCGTGCTGCATGCACACGGGGTTGTGCGCGGCCGCAACGGCTTCGGCCTGCGCCGCCAGCTGGAAGGGCTGATGACCGGCAAGATCGACCTTACCTACGTCCGCGACGGGCGTTGGTACGTGCTCGATTACAAATCCAATCGTCTGCCGGATTACGCTCCGGCGCAGCTGGATGCGGCCATGCGCCACAGCGAGTACGACCTGCAGGCGCTGATCTACACCGTGGCCCTGCATCGCTGGCTGCGCTTCCGCATTGGTGCTGGTTACGACTATGCGCGTGACTTCGGTGGCATCCGTTACCTGTTCTGTCGTGGCCTGGATGCAACGCGCTCGCAGTCGCCAGGCCTGTACGCGCACAACTTCGCGCCAGAGCTGGTGCACGCGGTGGACGAATTGTTTGCCGGTGGCCGTAAAGGCCACGCGGCCTTGTTGGCACGACTGGGAGGCGAGGCATGAGCCTGCTGGCCGCATTGAACAAAACCGGCGCGCTGCGCGCGCTGGACCATGCCCTGGCGCAAAGTCTGCGCCGCCTGGATGCGGAAACGCCGGATACCGTGCTGGCTGCTGCGGCCTTGGCGTCGTTGGCGGTATCGCAGGGCCATGCGGGCTTTGATCCGAGCCAGCCGCAGCGATTGGTGGATGCCGCTGTGGAATGGCCAGCGGCGGAGGAGTGGATTGCGCAGCTGGCGTCATCCAAGTGGATATCCACAGCTGTGGATAACAGCGCGGAGTCGCAGCAGGCGCCCTTGGTATGGGAGAACGGGCTGCTGTATCTGCGTCGGTATCGTGAGTACGAACGCCGCTTGGCGGCGGGCTTGCAGCGGATCGGGCAGGCGCCTGTTGCTGATGGTGATGTGGCTGGGTTGGCGCAAGTGTTTGCACGCTTGTTCCCAGGGCAGGCGGTGCCTGCAATCCAGCAGGCTGATCTGTTCGGCGTACCCTCACCCCAGCCCTCTCCCAGTGGGAGAGGGGGCAAGAAGCGTGCAGTGCTGCAAGACTCGCAGACCGCCGAGCAGCTGGACCTCTCCCTTCTCCCGCAAGCGGGAGAAGGTGCCCGAAGGGCGGATGAGGGGAAGCTTTTAGACCACCAGGCAAGAGCCGCAGCCACCGCTCTGCGCCACAACCTGCTGCTGGTCACCGGCGGCCCCGGTACCGGCAAGACCACCACCATCACCCGCCTGCTGGTGCTGCTGGCCGCACAGGCGCAGGCCACAAACCAACCAGCACCACGCGTCGCCCTGGCCGCGCCAACCGGCCGCGCCGCCGAGCGCATGGCCGAAAGTCTGCGCCACGCCCTGCACAAGTTGACCGCAACCGGCATCGACAGCGCCCTTTGCGAACAACTGCCGACCACCGGCACTACCTTGCACCGCCTGCTCGGCGTGATCCCGGATTCACCCCGTTTCCGCCACCACGCCGACAACCCGTTGCCTTATGACGTCATCGTGGTCGACGAAGCCTCGATGATCGACTTGCCGCTGATGACCAAGCTGGTCGAAGCCATCGCCGCCGGCACCCGCCTGGTGCTGCTCGGCGATCCCGACCAGCTGCCCTCGGTGGAAGCCGGCGACGTACTCAGCGCCATCCTGCGTGCCGCTGGCGATGGCCAGCGCACGACCGCAACGGATGCAGAAGCACTGCGGCCGTTGCTGGGCGAATTGCCAGCGGATGCTGTTGAAACCAAGCCCGCCGACTTCGTCGGTGCCCGCGTGCAGCTGCAGCGTGGCTACCGCCAGAGCGAATCCCTGCAGCTCGCACCGCTGGCCAGCGCCATGCGCGGCGGCAATGCGGTGCAGACCTTGCAGTTGCTGCGCGACGCCCAACTGACCGGCGTGCACTTCCACGAAGGCGATATCGATCCGCTGCTAGCCTGGCGCGAGCCCCTTCAGCAGTACTGGCAAGCACTGGCCGATGCGGCCACCCCAGCCGACGCGCTGGCCTTGGCCGGACGCATGCGCCTGCTCACCGCCGTACGCGAAGGCCCGCAGGGCGCGCGCGGGCTCAACGCCCGCATCGAAGACCTGCTGGCCGGCACCCGTGGCCGCGCGCTGGGCCCGGGCTGGTTTCACGGCCGCCTGCTGATCATTGGCGAGAACAGCTACCGCCACCGCCTGTTCAACGGCGACGTCGGCATCTGCCTGCGCGATGGCGATGGCCGCGGTGTCAGTGCCTGGTTCCCCGGTGACGACCCGTCCAACCCGCGTGCCTTCCATCCGGCGGCGCTGCCGCTGCACGAAAGCGCATTCGCGATGACCGTGCACAAGGCGCAGGGCTCGGAGTTCGATCAGGTATGGCTGCAGCTGCCACGCCGCGACAACCGCGTACTCAGCCGTGAGCTGCTCTACACCGGCATCACCCGTGCCCGTAACGGCCTGCATCTGGCCGGCAGTGCCGAGGTGATCGAAGCGTCGCTGGCCCGCCACGCCAGCCGTTGGTCAGGTCTGGCGCAGCGCCTGTCGCCTTCCCTTTTGCCGTAGGCACAGGGGAGCGGCCAGTCCGCGCAAGAAGCACCCTTCCCCGGCCCTCCCCTTCGCCTTCGGCGAAAGGGAGGGAGACAAGCGCTCTGCTCCCTCCCTTTGGCGCAGCCAAGGGGAGGGTTGGGGAGGGGTGCTTCAAAGCTTTTGCTTTCCGCCACCGACACGCTTAAAAAGACCCGTCAAACGAACACGCAAGGACGCCCATGAAAACCCTGACAAGCACAGCACTGCTGTTCCTGGCCCTGACCGGTTGCAACAAGGACGCACCGGCTACCGCCACACTGGAGCCAACAACGGCAACGGCCAGCATTACCGAGCAGGACATCAGCAACGCCCGCAGCTTCCTTAGCCATATCTATGCCGGTTACCACCCCGACGCCGGTTTGGACGCCATCCTGCCCGACGAAGAGGTCTACACGCCGGCCCTGATCGCCGCGATGCAGGCCAATAGCGACGCGTACGCCGGCGAAGTCGGCTATCTGGACGGAGATCCGCTCTGTGACTGCCAGGACACCGCGCAGGACCTGCGCCAGCTCAGCTTCGATATCCAGCCACTGGCCGACGGCCAACTGCGTGCCAGCACCCGGCTCGACGACCCCCAGCACCCTTTACAGCTGCAGTTGACCCTGCAGCGCCAAGGCAGCAGCTGGCGCGTCGCCGATATCGGCACCGCGCGTGCGCCAAGCCTGTTGCAGGCGCTGGAGCGCGATACCGCAACGGCCAAGCAGGCCGCAGAGCAGGCACATTGAACCGGCGGATCTTCCGGATTTCAAAAAGCCCATATAAAACAATTGGATATATTCGGAGCGCCCGGCTCGCCGGAGCCGGTCAAGGCGCCGTAAATGCTCCTCCACAGCCCCGGCTGGTAGCATGTCTACCCCGTAATCCAAGCGCAGTTCTGTAATGGCCGATCCCAAGAACCCGTCCGTCACCCAAGCCCAGGCCGAAGACGCCGTGCGCACCCTGCTGCGCTGGGCCGGTGAAGATCCCACTCGTGAAGGCCTGCTCGATACCCCGCGCCGGGTAGCCGAGGCCTATGGCGATTGGTTCAAGGGCTATAACGACGATCCGCGCGAGTACCTGGCCCGCACCTTCGAGGAAGTGGCCGGCTACGACGAGATGATCGTGCTGCGCGACATCGAGTACGAAAGCCACTGCGAGCACCACATGGCGCCGATCATTGGCCGTGTGCACGTCGGCTACATCCCCAATGGCCGTGTGGTCGGCATCTCCAAGCTGGCGCGCGTGGTCGAGGCCTATGCGCGGCGCTTCCAGGTGCAGGAAAAGATGACCGCGCAGATTGCCGACGTCATCCAGGACGTGCTGCAGCCGATGGGCGTGGGCATCGTGGTGGAAGGCGCACATGAGTGCATGACCACCCGCGGCATCCACAAGCGTGGCGTCAGCATGGTCACCTCGCGCATGCGCGGCACCTTCCATGACGACGCGCGTACCCGCGCCGAGTTCCTGCGTTTCATCGAAGTCGGCCACGCCCGACGCTGAGCCCAGGGATCGCACGCGCTCGATGAAGTACCGCCAACGTATCGCCGGCTACCAGCGTCTGCGCGAGCAGCCGCTATGGAAACTGCTGGCCTCCGACCGTGCGCCGGTGCTGGTGGGCCTGTTGCAGGGCCTGCTGCTGGAAGCGGACCGTCGCATCCCCGGCTCCATCCTCGCCGAACGTCTGCAGCAGCAGCTGGACACGCTCAATGGCGAGGAGCTCGAGGTCGAGCTGCCGCGCACCGCGCCGGCTTACATCGCCTACTGGCTGGCCCAGGGCTGGCTGGTGCGGCGCCTGCCTGAAGGCGCGAGCGAAGAGGAATACGAACTTTCGCGGCACGCCGTGCAGGCGATCCGCTTCATCGCCGGCATCGAACACAACGCCAGCCTGGCCACCGAAAGCCGTTTGGCGATGGTGATGCAGCAGATCTCGCAGCTCGCCCAGCAGACCGAGGCCGATCCGGAAGCACGCTTGGCCGCATTGAAGGCCGAGCGTGACCGCATCGATGCCGAGATCGCCCAGGTATCGACCGGCAAGGTCAGCGCGCTCGATGGCAAGCGCGCGCTGGAGCGCACCCGTGACGTGATCCGTCTGGCCGATGACCTGGCCGAAGACTTCCGCCGCGTGCGTGATGACTTCGAACAGCTCAACCGCCGTTTCCGCGAACGCATCATCGACGACGAAGGCGCGCGCGGCGACGTGCTCGATCGCCTGTTCAATGGCGTCGATGTGATTGGCGAATCCGATGCCGGGCGCAGTTTCCAGGCGTTCTGGGACCTGCTCAATGATCCGCGCCGCAGCGGCGAACTCGACGCCGCGCTGGACACCGTGCTCAACCGTGGCTTCACCCGCAAGCTGGACCGCAACGAGCGCAACTTCCTGCGCAACTTCACCAGCACCTTGCTGGAGCGCGGCGGCCAGGTACACGAGGTGATGCAGCACTTCGCCCGCAGCCTGCGTGGCTTCGTGCAGAGCCGTGGCTATCTGGAACAGCGCCGGCTAAACCAGCTGCTGAAGCAGGCGCAGGGCCAGGCCCTGCAGCTACGCGACGAAGTGCGGCCCACCGCAGCCACCGGCTTCGTGCTGCCGCTGTCCTCGGCGCGCGTGCGCTCGATCGGCCAGTGGCGTCTGCATGACCCGCGCACGCACCAGGTCGACACCTCCATCTATTACGCCGAAGCCGCCGAGATCACCCTCGACAGCGTTGGCGATCTGGTCGCGCAGTCGGAAATCGACGTGCGCACCCTGAAAGACAATCTCTTCATGCTGCTGGGTTCGCGCCCGCGCCTGAGCATCTCGCAGGTATTGCGCGAGCGGCCGGCGCGGCAGGGCCTGGGCAGCGTGATCGGCTATCTCTCCATCGGCACCCGCCATGGCAAGGTGATGACCGACCAACTTGAAACCGTGGAATGGACCGGCGGTGACGGCGTGGTGCGACGCGCCCGCGTGCCGCTGATCTGGTTCCTCAAGGAAAGACGCGATGAACTGGTCTGAGACCGAAACCGATAGCGAAGCCATCAGCGCACCCGTCGCGCCGGCACCCACCTTGAGCGGCGGGGCATTGTTCGTCGGCGACAGCGGCCGCCTGCCGGTCGATGCACGCCGCGCGCTGTGCCTGCTGCTGGCCGGCCCCAGCGTCGACGCCCAGCGCCAGCCGGCGCAATGGACCGCGCTGCTGCGCAATGAAGATGAAGTGCGCAGCCTGTTGTGCGAGCTGTTCCTGGAGCTGGTGCTGGACCGTGATGGCGGTGTCGCCTTCACCCGCCAGGCCGATACTGCCGAGCTGGATTCGCCCAACCTGCTGCGCGCCGCGCCGCTGACCTTCATCGAGTCGGTGCTGTTGTTGTTCCTGCGCCAGCAGCTGGCCGAGGCCGATACCCGCGGCGAACGCGCGGTGGTGGCCGAGTTCCAGCTGGTGGAAGCGATGAGCATCTACCAGAAGAACGTCTCCACCGACCAGGCCGGTTACGGCAAGCGTGTAGCAGCCGCCATCGGCAAGATGCGCGAGAACCAGCTGCTGTCCAAGCTGCGTGGCAGCGAAGACCGCTACGAAGTGTCGCCGGCGCTGAAACTGCTGTTCTCGGCCGAGGACGTGCAGGTGCTGGTCGAGGCTTACCGCCAGCTGCGCGACGGCGACGCTGTCACCGACGCGGTTGCCGACGACGACGAAGCCAGCAGCGACAGCGCCACCGAATGATGCCTGGCACCCACGCCACGCTGACCAGAATGACCACCGCCGCGCGCCGCGTGGCGGCTGAAGGATGAGCCGTATGGAAACCACTTCCCACACCCTGCTTCCCAACGCCGCGTTGTTCAACGACCCGGCCAGCGATGCGCGCGCGAACCAGTTCCGCATGCGCCGCCTGCAGGTGCTCAACTGGGGCACGTTCTCCGGCCTGACCGAAGTGCCTATCGCCGAACGTGGCTTCCTGTTCGTCGGCCGCTCCGGCTCGGGCAAGTCCACGTTGCTTGATGGCATGAGCGCATTGCTGACGCCGCCAAGCATCGTCGACTTCAACGCCGCTGCGCGCGAAGCCGAGCGTTCTGGTCGCGACCGCTCGCTGGTGTCGTATGTGCGTGGTGCCTGGGCCGATCAGCAGGACAGCGAGTCCGGCGAAATCGCCACCCAGTACCTGCGCAAGGGGGCTACCTGGAGTGCATTGGCGCTGGAATACCACACCGCCCGCGGCGACGCGGTGTCGATCGTGCGTCTGTTCTGGATCGCCGGTGCCGGCACTTCGGCCAATGATGTGCGCAAGCACTACATGGTGATCCCGCGTCGCTTCGACCTGGCCAAAGAGATGGAAGGCTTCGACCTGGATCTGCGCAAGCTGCGCGGTCGCTTGGGCGAAGATGTTGGTCACTTCGACAGCTTCACGGGTTATGCCGAGCGCTTCCGTCACCTGCTGGGCATCGGCAACGACATGGCGCTGCGTCTGCTGCACAAGACCCAGTCGGCCAAGAACCTTGGTGACCTCAATGGCTTCCTGCGTGGCTTCATGCTGGAAGAGCCGCGTACCTTCGAAGCGGCCGACCGCCTGGTCGATGACTTCGCCGAACTCGATGGCGCCCACCACGCCGTGGTCACCGCACGCCGCCAGGTCGAAACGCTGACCCCGGCGCGTGACTTCCACCAGGACCTGATGACGCTGCGCAAAGGCGTGGCAACGCTGCGTGACCTGCAGATCGGTATCGACGGCTTCCGTGAGGAAAAGCGCCTGGAGCTGGTCAACGAGCGCCTGAAAGAAGTGGAAATGCTAGACCGCGGCCTGATGGGCGAGGAAGGGCAGCGCCGGCAGTCCTTGGACAACCACGAACTGAAGCTGGTCGAGCTGGAACGCCAGCAGCGCGAGCAGGGCGGTGAACGCATTGATGAACTCGAGCGCGAGCGCATCCGTATCGAGCGTGAAGTCGAAGAACGCAGCCGTCGTCGCAAGCAGCTGGAAGGCGCCTGCCGCCAGCTCGGCATGGCGCTGGCCGAAACCGCCAGTGGCTTCTCCGAACAGGTGGAGCAGGCGCGTGCGCTGATTGACGGCACCAAGTCCGGCGCCGGCACCGTGGACGATGCCATCGCCGAGCGCATGGCCGAGCGCCGCGACGACGAAAAGCGCTTCGCCGCGTTGCGGGTGGAACTGGAATCGCTGAAGGCTGCACCGAGCTCAATCCCGGCACCACTGCAGCAGATGCGCGCACGTCTGTGTGACGACACCGGTCTGTCCGAGTCCGCGCTGCCGTTCGTCGGCGAGCTGATCCAGGTGCGCGAAGACCAGATTGGCTGGCGCGGCGCGATCGAGCGCGTGCTGCACGGTTTCGCGCAATCGCTGCTGGTCGACGAGAAGAATCACCAGCAGGTTGCCGAGTGGGCCAACCGTACCCACCTCGGCACCAAGCTGGTGTACTTCCGCATCCGTGACAATGAGCTGCTGCATGCACGCGAGCCGGAGAAGCGTTCGCTGATCCACAAGCTGCAGCTGCGCGATCATCCCTACGGCGACTGGGTCTACAACGAACTGCAGCGCCGCTTCGACTACACCTGCGTGGAAAACGCAGGCCAGTTGCGCAACGAAGACCGTGCGCTGACCCGCGAAGGCCAGATCAAGCATCCTGGCGACCGCTACGAAAAGGATGACCGCCACGCGGTCAACGATCGCAAGCGTTGGATGCTGGGCCACGACAACCGCGACAAGCGTCGCGTGTTCGAGCGTGAAGGCCAGGAGCTTGCGCAGCGCATCGCACGCAGCGAGGCCGACGTGGCGATGCTGCGCAAGCAGCGCGAAAGCGGACAGGAAAAGCAGCTCGCCGCACATTCGCTGATCGAACGCGACTGGGACGAGATCGATGTCGGCCCGCGTCTGCAGCGCCTGAGCGATATCGACGAGCAGCTGGTCGACCTGCGCGAAGGCGACACCGCCTTGGCGCGCATCGGTCAGCAGATTGAATTGACCCGCGGCCTGCGTGACCAGGGCAAGCGCACCTATGAAGATGTGCGTCTCGAACGCGGCCAGTTCTCGCGTGAGCGTGCCCGCCTGGAGCAGCTGCGTGACAACGGCCAGGCGCGCGTCGCCAGCGCGCCGCTGACCGAGCTGCAGCGCGAAGGTCTGGAAGAGCGTTTGAACATCCTGCCGGGCTTGAACCTTGAGAGCCTGGAGAGTCACTTCCGCGTGGTCGAGCGTGGGCTGGCCGAGGAGCTTGGCAGCAGCCAGGGCCGCGATGCCAAGCTGACCCAGCATCTGCTCGATTGCTTCCGCAAATACACCCAGCAGTGGCCGGAAGACTCCGGCGACTTCACTGTGTCGCTGACCAGCGCCGACGATTTCCTTGCGCGTTTGACCCGACTGGAAAGTGACGGCTTGCCGCGCCACGAAGGTCGCTTCTTCGAACTGCTGCAGACCCAGAGCAAGAACAACCTGCTGGCCCTGCAACGCCATACTGCCGAAGCGCACAAGGCGATCAAGCAGCGCATGGACGAGGTCAACGCCTCGCTGGAGCAGGTCGCGTTCAACCGCGGCACCGTGCTGGCCATCGACGTACACGACCGGCGCCTGCCGGAAGTGCAGGATTTCCAGCTGCAGCTGCGTGCGGTGTTGACCCACCAGCAGACCGAAGACCGCTCGCTGGCCGAGTCGCAGTTCAACGTGCTGCGCGAGCTGGTGCGTCGTCTCGGCGCGCAGGAGCCGGAGCTGCGTCGCTGGCGCGAACAGGTGCTCGACGTGCGTCTGCATGTGGAGTTCATTGGCGTCGAGTTGGATGCCGACACCCGCGAGCAGGTCGAAATCTATCGTAGCGGCGCCGGCAAGTCTGGTGGTCAGCGCCAGAAGTTGGCCACCACGTGTTTGGCTGCCGCATTGCGCTACCAGCTGGGCGGCGAAGATGGCGAACTGCCGCGCTACGCTGCAGTGGTATTGGACGAAGCCTTCGACAAGGCCGATAACGAATTCACCGCGCTGGCGATGAACATCTTCGAGAACTTCGGTTTCCAGATGGTGGTGGCCACCCCGCTGAAGTCGGTGATGACGCTGGAGCCGTTCATCGGCGGCGCCTGCTTTGTCGAAATCAGCGGCCGTCACGATTCGGGCGTACTGCTGATCGAATACGACGACGAAGGCAATCGCCTGAAGCTGCCGGCGCGCGCGCGTGGGGCGATGGCGCAGGCCAGTGCGGAAGATGCGGTGGATGTGCCGGTTGCTGTTGAAGCAGCAGTTGCGTCCAGTGCGGTTGCTGATGCCGAGCTTGAAGCGCCAGTTGTTGAAGCTGCGGCAGAAGAGGAAGCCAAGCCTGCGGCGAAGAAAGCCGCGAAGAAGGCTTCGACGAAGAAGAATATTCCGGCCTGATAGCAGGGAAGCGAAGTTTTTCCTGTTGTCGTGGCCGCCAGGCTTTTTCTTCTCCCGCTTGCGGGGGAAGGTGCCCGAAGGGCGGATGGGGGGAGCTTTTGATTCTGCTTTTGCTGTTGCATTGAGCCAAAGCCAAAGCCAAAGCCAAAGCCAAAGCCAAAGCACCTCTCCCCAACCCTCCCCTTGGCCTTCGGCCAAAGGGAGGGAGCACAGCCAAGCCTCCCTTCGCCGAGCATAAGAAGAGAGCGCAGCAAAGCCATCGCTGCGCTTGTTACCCTCGACCTACTTCAAGACACGCGTTCAGTGGAGATCAGCATGCATTACGTAGAAATCATCACCGCCCTGGTAGTGCTGCAATACCTGTACTTCATTGTCTTGGTTGGCCGTGCACGTGGCCGCTACGGCGTCAAAGCACCCGCCGTTACTGGCCACGAAGGTTTCGAGCGCGCGTATCGCGTGCAGATGAACACTTTGGAGCTGATGGTCGCGCTGCTGCCGTCCATGCTGATCGCCGCACGCTTCTGGCCAGCCGAATGGGTGGCAGGTATCGGCGCGGTATACCTGATTGGCCGCTTCATCTATTGGCGCGCCTACGTCGGCAACCCGTCCAGCCGCGGCCTGGGTTTCGGCCTGTCGATGCTGCCGGTGCTGGTACTGCTGTTGATGGCGCTCGCTGGCGCATTCCTGCGCTGAGCAATCCTGCACCTTTCTTCCTGCTTTTTTGTGGGAGCGGTGTAAACCGCGAAGCTCATGGCCTCGCAGCTGCAGCTTGGTCCGCAATTGCAATCTTCATGCGGTTTCAGGCATTGCCAGCTTCGCGGTTCACACCGCTCCCACAAGAGCAATGCTGAACCCAAGGGAGCCTCGCGGCTCCCTTGGTCTTTATCCAACTCAGAAATCCATGCTGAGCTTTGCGTAGGTGTAACGGCCTGGCAGATCGTAGGTTCCCGGGTCATAGCCGTTGAGCGTGCAGCTCAGGCAGATCGGCGGGTTCTTGTCGAACACGTTGTTAACGCCAACGCTGAGCTTCACGCCTTTCATCCACGCATCGGTACGCCAGCTGATCTGTGCGTCGTGATAGGTGGTCGCGCCCAGCCAGTGCTGATCGGCAACGCTGTCGGTGCAGATCGCAAAGCCATTGGCACCGGCGCAGCTTTCGCGCAGACGGTCGATGTAACGCATCGTCCAGTTCACGTTCCAGTTGCGGAAGTCCCAGTTGGTGCTCAGGGTCGAGCTCCATTCCGGAATCGAACTGTCACTGACTTCGATGCCCGGGCCCTTCGGCTCAGGCTGTCCGGACTCGTTGACCAGCTCATAGCGGGTAACCCAGGTCGCCTTCCAGTCAAAGCCAAGCTGGCCCCAGCCAGTCTCCGGCAGCAACCAATGCGCGTTGAAATCCCAGCCACTGGTGTTGATGGTGCCGAGGTTGGCGAGGATGTCCTCGAAGCGGACGATCTGGCCGCGATCGTTGCGGGTATAGCTGGCACAGGCAACGGCATCGCGGCTGTCGATGCAGCGGTCCATGATCGACTGCGCATCCGGTGCCTGGATCGCCTTGTCGATGGTGTGGCGGTAGAAGGTCACACCAAGGTCCAGCTTGCTGGCCCAGCTGCTGTCTTCGGCCCAGCTCGGGCTCCACACCGCGCCGGCCATGAACGAGCGACTCTCTTCCGGCTGCAGGTCGCGGTTGCCGGAGGTGACCACCGAGATCTGCGGGTTGGCCTGCTCATAGCCCGGCGGCACGCCATCGGCAACGCACTTGGGCGTGGTTGATGCGGCGTTGTTGCAGGGGTCGACGATGGTGGCGTCGAAGCGGCTCAGCGTGCCGTACAACTCGCCGATCGACGGTGCACGGAAGCCCTGTGCGAACGACATGCGCAGCAGCAGTTCATCGGCCGGCTGCCAACGCAGGCCGATCTTGCCGGTGTTGGTACCGCCGAAGGTGGAGTAATCCGAGTAGCGGCCGGCAATGCTCAGGTCCAGGCTCTTGCCCCAGAAGCCTTCACGCGCCAGCGGCACGTCGAACTCGACGTAGGCTTCCTTCACCGAATAGCTGCCGATGGTGACGCCTGAGGGCACGCCGTTGTATTCACCAGCGATGGTGATCGGGTCGGGATGGTACTCACCCTTGTAGCGGCGCCATTCGGCACCAGCGGCGAAGGACACCGGTCCGGCCCAGATATCGAACAACTCGCCGGTGATGTTGGCCGAGCCCAGCGACAGCGTGTTCTTGCTGCGGTCACGCACGATCGGCGAGATCCACGCCAGCATCTCGGGGGTGATGGTGCCCGGCCCGCCAAACAGATTCAGTGGCACGCAACCGGCTATCGCTGCGCAGGCGGCAGGGTCACCCAGCGCCTGGTTGATGTGCTTGATGTTGTAGCTGCCGGTATTGGTCTGGGTAGCCTTGCTTTCACTGGACATCACGTTGACGTCCCAATTCCAGGTGCGCTGGTTGACCTCGAACACACCATCCAGCCCGCCGGCGGCATACCAGGTTTTCACGTCCTGCTCGTAGCGGCGCGGACCACCTTCGACCGGTCGTCGGCCCAACAGAAACAGGTTGGGATTGGCGCCCATCGTGGTCAGGTCGAAGCCGAACGGGTTGTACGGATTGTTGGCCGAGATCACCAGCTTGGTTTCGGCCCAGTCGTTGTACACACCGGCATCGGTGCCGAGGAAGATTGGTTCCGGCGCGGCCTGGTTGGCCGACTCACGCTCGCTGTACAGGCCGCGGAACCAACCGCTGACATTCGGGGTGAATTCAAAGCGCACCTGGCCAAACACCGACTTACGTTCGTTCGGGGTCAGCAGCAGGTTATAGGGGGCGAAGTTGAAGCGGTTGGCAGTACCGAAGCGAATGAAGTCGCCGGGAAAAGCGGTCCCACCGGCAAAGCTGGCGCCGTTGGGCAGGGTGATGTTGCACGTCGCCGAGCCGGGAATGGGATTGCCGGCAGCATCCTGGCCAAGCGGGCACAGCCCGCCGTAGGTGTTGTTGCCATCCGGCGGCGCAAACACCGTGCGGCCGCCGGGGGTGGCCGAGCTGCCGTTGGACAGGCCGGTGCCGGGCACCGGCTCGCGCGCCCACAGGTATTCGGACGAGCTGATCTCTTTCTGCTTGAACCACGACGCGCCGACAATCCACTGCGCACGATCACTGCTGCCACCAAAACTCAAGTCGACGCTGCTGGTGCCGCCGCCCTTGAGGTTGTAGTCGCCGTACTGCACGTCGACATGGCCGCCCTCGGCACCCTTCTTGGTGATGATGTTGACCACACCGGCAATCGCGTCGGAGCCGTAGATCGAGGATGCGCCGTCTTCCAGCACCTCGATGCGGTCCACGATTGCCAGCGGAATGGTGTTCAAGTCCACCGAAGAACCCACGCCCGAGCCGGAGGATTCATTGACCCAGCGGATACCGTCCACCAACACCAGTACGCGCTTGGGCCCGAGATGACGCAGGTCCACGGTCGCTGCACCGGCGCCGACACCGCCGCCATCGGGTGGAAAGCCGAAGTTGCCACTGGAGTTGAGCTTGGTGCTCAGCGAAGCGCCGCTGGCGGTGAGGTGCTGTACCACGTCGGCAATCGAGCTGTAACCGGTACGTTCGATGGCTTCGCGGGTGAGCACCTGGACCGGAACCTGGGTTTCCAGTTCGGCTTTCTTGATGCGGGTACCCGTGACTTGAATGCTGTCCAGGGTCTTGGGCGTGCTGTCTGGTGCCTGTTGCGCGAAGGCCGCGCTGGGCAGCAGGCACAACAGCGATAAGCGGACAGCGCAGCTGAGGCGGCGCGGGCGTAGCGGTAACAACGTCATCGGAATGCTCCTGGTGATTGCCGGACTACGTGCCCGCCACCATGACGGGCGTAGCCGATTTGTAAGCAATTCGTTAGGAGCAGACAAGCGGCAGCGTGTCAACGCGAACCTGAATTCGCGCAATGAAACGCCAGTTACATCAGGTCATCGTGCTGAATAGCCACCGTCGACCAAGTGGTAACTCCCGGTGATGAACGAGGCTTTGTCCGACAACAGAAAGCAGGTCAACGCCGCCACTTCCTCGGCCGTGCCCAGCCGCCCGGCCGGGTGCAGCGCCACCAGCCCGGCGTAGGCGCGGTCGTCCATGCTCTGCAGCAGTGGTGTATCGATGAAGCCCGGGCCCACCGCATTGATCCGCAACCCGCGCGCGGAGTACTCCAGTGCCGCGCTCTTGGTCATGCCGACCAGAGCGTGTTTTGCCGCCACATAGGCGGCAGCACCGGCCCAGCCGTTGCTGCCCAGGATAGAGGCCATGTTGACGATGGCACCGCCGCCACTGGCAAGGATCGCAGGGATTTCGTACTTCATCGAATAGAACACGCCGTGCAGGTTAACCCCAAGCACGCGGTGCCATTCCTCCACTGGATAGTCTGCAGTCTGCAGGCTGGCGCCGCTGATGCCGGCATTGTTCACCGCAAGGTGCAGGCCGCCGAAGCGCTCGTTGCAGGCGCTGACCATCAGCCGCACCGCATCCGGATCGCTGACATCCACCTGCAGCGGCTGCACCCGTTCGCCCAGCGACATGGCCACGGCGGTGGCGGCATCTCCATCGATATCGGCGGCCAACACCTGCGCGCCGCGCGCGGCCAGTTGCCGCACTACCGCCTCGCCAATTCCGGAGGCGGCACCGGTAACCAGCGCGATGCGGCCGGTAAAATCCTGTTGCATGGGGGTTTCCACAACTGCGGTTAGTTCGCAGTGGGTAGGCTCCCGCGTTTGCCTTACAGGCGCATTGCGTGGGATCAATCCGGGGTGGTGGCAGTTTTGTTGTTCGCGTCTGACTGCAGCGCTGCATGTTGCCCAGGATGCGTATGCAATGGCACGAACGCACTCAGATCCTCCGCCCGCATCGGTCGGCCAAAGAAATAGCCCTGCCCGTAGAGCACACCCTTGTCGCGGAAAAAATCCGCCTGCTGCTGGGTCTCGATGCCTTCCACCAGGGTCTGCATGCCGAGGCTGCGTGCCAGCTCGATGATATGGATGGCGACCTGGCTGGTTACCGCTTCGGTGCAGGCGGTGGAGGTGAAACTCTTGTCCACCTTGAGGATGTCAAATGGATAGGTGGTCAGATAGGAGAGGCTGGAATAGCCGGTGCCGAAGTCATCGATGGCGATTTCGATGCCCATCGCGTGGATCGCCGCCACCACATCCTGCGCGCTGGCTTCCTCCAGCAGGCCGCGCTCGGTGGCTTCCACCACGAACCGGCCATTGCCAATGCCGATTGCACGTTGCATGTCCGCCAGCAGCTGCGGCGTCTCCATCGATTGCAGGTCACGCGGTGACAGATTCACGCCCAGTCGGAAGTTCGGGTATTGGCGGAAAAACCCGCTCAGGTCCTTGACCACCAGTTCCAGCACCCGCCGGGTAACCAGCTGGATCAGCCCGGCATCCTCGGCAAACGGGATGAAACGGTCCGGCGGCACCACGGTGCCGTCTTCGTGTTGCCAACGCAGCAGCGCCTCGGCACCGATACAGGTGTCGTCCTGCAGGCTGAACACCGGTTGATACATCAGGAAAAAGTGCCCCTTGTTGATCGCGCGCAGCAACTCGGCACGCGTCGACCATTGGCGGCGGATCATCACCAGTGCCATGCCCAGCACCGCCAGCCCGGCGATGATGCCAAGCGGGATGAACCAGTGTGCGAACTGCGCCATGCGCGCATCAATTGCCGTCAGTGGCGTGGCCACGACTATCCCGGTGCCGCCGGGACGGAGCACGCGCCGCACCACCAGATAGCCGGCCTCGGCATCCGTGAAGTGGCCGTCGTTGTCCTTGTCGGCCGTCGTCGTGGTCCAGCGTTGCAGCAGCGTGCCTTGTTGCGCGGCGTAGCGGCCATCCATGCTGTTGAACAGGCCCAGTGCAAGGTCTGGGCGGGCGAACGGGGAAATCAGTCCGTCCGGGTAGACCAGCAGCGCGTAGCCTTCCTTCTCCAGAATCACGTACTCGCGACCGGGCAAGCCGGGCACCTGCACCTGGGTATAGACCAGCACGCCGTCAGCTGCACGCAAGGGGTGGAGAGGCAGCACGATCTGCCGCATCAGCGCACCGCCCGAGGAGCAGGCGACCTTGCCGTCCTGCAGGTACAGCGTGCTCTTGACGATGTGCGAGCTGATGCCGAATCGCTGCATGCGCAACAGCCCGGCCGGGCTGCAGGGTGCATCGCCGCTGCTGCGCATTTCCGCCTGCAGGCGCTCGATCACATCGATGGTGCCGGCCACCTGGCGGCTGATGCTGGTCGATACGTCATCGAGCAGCACGTATTTCTCGCGGATAGCCTGTTTGCGAGCTTGATGCAGCGAGTACAGCACCGGCACACAGGCAAGTATCGCGGCGGCAAGCAGCAGCAGCGCAGCGATTCGGTAGCGGTTCTTCATGGTGGCGCCATCCCCGGGTTGGCTTCTTACTGCGCCACTATGTGACGTACGTCAAGAATTTCCAGTGATGAAGATTTAGCTATGTGCAGATAGGCTTCACGCCGGGCGGAAGGTATCCCAGGCCATGCGCGCGATCAGCACCACCACCAGGACCACAAAAAGCTTACGAATCAATGGGGTGCCGCCGCGCAGGGCAAGCCGGGTGCCGGTCACCGCGCCCAGCACATTGGCGGCCGCCATCGGCACCGCCAATGCCAGCAACACGTTGCCGCTGGGCACGAAGAACGACAATGCCGCCACATTGGTCGCCAGATTGACCACTTTGGAGGCGGCCGAGGCACGCAGGAAGTCCAGCCCGAAGAACCGCACGAACAGGAAGATCAGGAAGCTGCCGGTGCCCGGCCCGAAGAAGCCGTCGTAGAAACCGATCACCCCGCCCATCGCCAGCGCGATCAGCAGCTCACGGCGGCCGACCTCGCGCGGCCGGTGCAGCGCGCCGAAGTCCTTCTTGGCCAGCGTATAGCCCAGCATCACGATCAGCAGGGTCAGCACCAACGGCCGCACCGCTTCCTTCGACAGCAGGGTCACCGCAGTGGCACCGAGGAAGGAGAACGCAAACGCCGCGGCGGCCGCCAGCAATACCGGCCGCCATGGGAAGCGCACCGCGCGCGCATAGCGCAGCGCCGAGGCGCCGGTACCGAATACCGAACTGAACTTGTTGGTGCCCAGCAAGGCCGCTGGCGTCTGCTGCGGCAGGGCAGTGAACAAACCCGGCAGCTGGATCAAGCCACCCCCGCCGACCGCCGCATCCACCAGCCCCGCGATGAAGGCGATGACCAGCAGCCACGGCAATTCGGGTGGGATCAACTCCAGCATGGCAACTCCGGCGCAGGGCGCGACAGCATACGCTCAGTACAGCAGCGCATCGCTCGGAACGGTGCCGAGCGTCGATGAAGATGGAAGTATGTAGACATCTCCCGCCTTTCCCTGTGGCCGCTACCTCGCCAGCCCGCCGCAGCGGGCGCCGAGTCGCTGGCGTGTTCGCGTTACAACGCCTATGTGCTCAAGCAGGTCGATTACCTGCCGGCCAGTTGGTACCTGCCAACATACCCGGCGACACGCTAGTCCAAAGCGGACTGCGTGCGCTAGGCGTGCGGCAGCTGCTCGCGCGGCGCAGGTTGATACGCACGGGTGTCGTCAGCCACAAACTGAAACAGCGCTTCGGCGCTCATCGGCCGGCCGAACAGATAGCCTTGGCCATACAACACCCCCCGGCAGCGGAAGAAGTCGGCCTGCTGCGTGGTTTCAATACCCTCGGCCAAGGTTTGCATGCCCAGGGTATGGGCAAGGTCGAGGATGTGCTCGGCTACCTGGCTGGTCACCGCCTGGGTGCAGGCGGTGGAGGTAAAACTTTTGTCCACCTTGAGGATGTCGAACGGATAGGTGGCCAGGTAGGCCAGGCTGGAATAGCCGGTGCCGAAATCATCGATGGCCAGTTCTATGCCCAGTGCGCGGATCGCGTCGAGCACGCTCAATGCACTGGTCTCTTGCAACAGCGCACGCTCCGTGGCTTCCACCACAAACTGGCCACAACCCGGGCCGATGTTCTGCAGCATCTGGCCCAGCAGCTTCGGCGTCTGCTCCGATTGCAGATCGCTGGCAGCCAGGTTCACCGCAAGGCGGAAGGCCGGCATACGCCGCAGGAAGCTGCTCATGTCCTTTTCCACCAGGTGCAACACCTGTCGTGTGATCTGCTGGATGAGCCCGGATTCTTCAGCGATGGGAATGAAGCGGTCAGGCGGTAGTACCGTGGCCTCTTCGTACTGCCAACGCAGCAGCGCCTCGGCGCCAACGCAGCGGCCATCGTGCAGATCGATCAGCGGCTGATACAGCAGGAAGAAGTGGCCCCTTCTGAGTGCCCGCAGCAACTGGTTGCGTGGTGAGAGCTGGTGCCGGCTGAGCAGTAGCACGCTAGCCAGCACGCTCAAGCCAATCACGATACCCGCCGGGATGAACCAGCGCCCGAACCGAGCCATGCGCGCATCGATATTGGCAATTGGCGTGGCGACGATCACCCCGGTGTCGCCGGTCTGCATGATGTGCCGCGCCACCAGGTAACCGGCATCGGTATCCAGGAAATGGCTAGCTGCGCGCGTGGTAGTGGTTGGTGATGCCCAGTGATCGAGCATGACCCCGTCGCGAACGCTGTACAGGCCGTTGCGAGGAGTGAACAGGCCCAACGACAGGTCGGCGCGAACGAACGGCGCAATCACACCCTCTGGGTATACCAGCAACGCATAACCCTCCTTCTCCAATACCGCATAGCTGCGATCCTGCACGCCGGGCAGTCGCGCATCGGAATAGACACGGATGCCATCGGCGCGCCTCGGCGACGCCGGCCCAAGCACCAACTGCTGCATCAACGGATCGCTGGAGGAACAGACCACGCGGTGGTTTTCCAGATACAACGCCGCAATGGAAATCTGGGTTCGCGCCGCTACCTGTTGTAGGTGCTGGATGCCTGCAGGGTTGCAGGCGGCCTCGCCACTGGCCGACATTTCGGCATGCATTTTGACCAGCATAGCGAGCGCGTTGCGCACCCGCCGATCAAGCCCCTGCGCCACATCATCCAGTTCCTTGTACTTGTCGCCGATGGCTTGTTGTCGGGCTTGATGCAACGCGTAGAACACCGGAAGACAGCCCAGCAGCAAACCTGCAAACAGGAAAATTGCAGCGATCAGATGGCGGCGTTTCATGGGTGCCCCATCCGGGGATTGGCGGGAGTCGCGCAAATATGTGACGTGAATCGCCCCAAAAACAATATGCAGATAACTGTCCAAAAACAGTGTGGTTACACCCGCCCAAGCTGTCCCACGCCTTGCGCACGATGAACAACCCCTCCAACGCAAGGAAAAGCTTGCAGATCAATGGCGTGCTGCCCGCAGCGCCATCCGCGAGCCGACCACGGCGACACTGACGCTGGCCGTTACCATGGGTACAGTGAGGGCCAGTGGCCACGGCAGGTCGGGAGAATCAACGCCAGCATGGCCACTCCGGCGCAGGATGCGACGCCAGACGCTCAGCGCGCCGGGTCATCGCTTGGAACCGCGACGCCTGTGGATGAAAATGCTGCGATGCAGACATCTCCCACTTCTCCCTGTCCCTGCGGCCGCGATCAGACCTACGCCGCCTGCTGTGGCCGCTACCACGCCGGCGAAGCCGCGCCGGATGCCGAGTCACTGATGCGTTCGCGCTACAGCGCCTACGTGCTCAAGGACGCCGACTACCTGTTGGCCAGCTGGCACGCGGACACCCGCCCGGCCACGCTCTCGCTGGAAGACGCTCCCGGCCAGCGCACGCAATGGCTGGGCCTGACTGTGCAGCGTCATGTAGTCACGGGCGACGACACGGCCGAGGTCGAGTTCACCGCCCGCTACCGCGTAGGCGGTGGCAGCGCGGTAAAGATGGTCGAGCACAGCCGCTTCCAACGCATCGACGGCCGCTGGTATTACCTGGACGCCGCCGGCACCTAGCCCCCTCCCTTGCGCAGCGCAGGGGAAGGCAGATAGCAGGAATCCATAGGTAGAGCCGAGCCATGCTCGGCTGGAGCCTTACCGGTGAAGCCTCTGCCGAGCATGGCTCGGCACTACGCTTTCGCTCCCTCCCTTGCGCTACGCGCAGGGGAGGGTTGGGGAGGGGTGTTTTTTGGCATTCGCCTCCCCAAACAACTTCAGCCTCGCGGCTCACGCCGCTCCCACAACCAAACGCAACCACACCGCTTATCATCAAGCTCCAGTGCAAGGAGCGTATGGATGAACCCGATCAATCTGCTGCGTGCAGGCACCACGTTGGCAGCGCTGACGCTGGCCCTCTCTGCCCAGGCCGCGATCAACGACTTCGGCAGCTGTGGCGCCTCACTCAAGACCGCCGCCGTTGCCCAAGGCATCAGCGGCGAAAAGCTTGACCAGGTTTTCAGCAGCATCACCCCCGACCTGAGCGTGCTGCCGCTGCTCGACGCGCAGCCCGAGTTCACCACCCCCACCTGGGATTACCTGGCCTCACTGGTCGACAGCCGTCGTATCGCCGATGGCCGCGCGCTGCTCAGCCAACATCGCGCGCTGCTGGACCAGGTGAGCGCGCAGTACGGTGTCGATCCGGCCACCATCGTCGCGGTCTGGGGTGTGGAGAGCGATTACGGCCGCGTGTTCGGCAAGCGCCCGTTGCTGCAGTCGCTGGCGACCCTGTCCTGCAACGGCCGCCGCCAGCCCTTCTTCAAGGGCGAACTGCTGGCCCTGCTCAAACTGATCGATAAGGGTGATTTGAACCCGGCAGGCTTGACCGGCTCATGGGCCGGCGCCTTCGGCCACACCCAGTTCATGCCGTCGACGTATGCGCGCATTGCCGTGGATGGCGACGGCGATGGCCGCCGTGACCTGGTCGCCAGCATCCCTGACGCGCTGGCCTCCACCGCCAACTACCTGAAGCAGTCGGGCTGGCGTACCGGGCAGCCGTGGGGCGTGGAAGTACGCATCCCTGCCAATTTCAACGCCGCACTCGCCGGCCGCACCAAGCGCAAGCCGCTGGCGGACTGGCGCGCGCTGGGCATCACCTTGGCCGACGGCAAGCCGCTGCAGGCGTCGGCCATCGCTGACGACAGCAACGCCGCCCTGCTGTTGCCGGCCGGTGCCAAGGGCCCGGCCTTGCTGGTGTTCCGCAACTACGACGCGATCTATTCCTATAACGCCGCCGAGAGTTACGCGCTGGCCATTGCCACCCTGGCCGATCGCCTGCGCGGCGGCACTGGTCTGAGCGCAGCCTGGCCTACCGATGACCCCGGCATCGGCCGCGATGAGCGTCGCGAACTGCAGACCCTGCTGCTCGCGCGCGGCCACGATATCGGCAGCGCCGATGGCATGGTCGGCACCGCCACCCGCCGCGCCATCCAGGTCGAGCAGCAGCGCCTCGGCTGGAAGAACGCAGACGGCCGTGCCGGCACCCGCATCCTGCAGGCACTGCGCAGCGCCAAGCCGGCGCAGCCGACGGTGTTCCAGCTACCACCCAATTACCAGCAACTTGTCCAATCACCGATCGTACGGAGCAGCGTTTCAATGAAGGATGTGCAGGGCCTGAGCACAGGCGACTTCAAGGGCTTCACCGCCTGGAAGGTGGAAACCCCGTTCTCTACTGCTGCCATCAGCGTGTTCGGCGGGCAGTTGCTGTCCTTCGTGCCCAATGGAGGCCAGGAGGTGATGTGGCTCTCGCCCACTGCCAAGCAACCGCCCACGCCCATCCGCGGTGGCGCACCGGTGTGCTGGCCGTACTTCTCGCGGCAAGGGCAGGGCAATGACGTGCCTGCGCATGGTTTCGTACGCACTGTTGCCTGGCAGCTGCGCGACGCCCGCCGCGAAGCCGATGGCAGCGTGGTGCTGACTTTGGCACCGCCGCCGATGGAGAACCTGAGCCTGCGCCTGCAGATGGTGGTGCGCATCGGCCGTACCCTGGAGCAGGAGCTGATCACCGAGAACACCGGCAGCCAGCCGACCAGCTTCACCCAGGCCCTGCACAATTACTTCAATGTCAGCGATGCCTTGAAGGTGGATGTAGCCGGCCTGGACGGGCTCACCTATCTGGACAAGCTCGATAACGGCAACGCCTATGTGCAGAAAGGCGACTGGAACCTGCGTGACCCGCGTGATCCGGGCCGCAGCGACCGTCTCTACACCCAGGCCGGTGGTCACTACGTGCTGCGTGACCCGGGTTTCAAGCGGGCCATCGATATCAGCACCAGCGGCAGCCGCACTGCTGTGGTCTGGAATGCAGGCGAAGCCGGTGCCGCGAAAATGGACGACATCGGTGCAGCGTGGCGCAACTACGTCTGCGTGGAAGCCGCCAACGCCGGCCCTGACGTGATTGAGCTGGCGCCCGGCGGCCGCCACACCCTCAAGCAGGTGTTCGAGGTCAAACCGCTTTGATGCGTGGATGTTGCCTGTAAGACGTATATGCGTGACTTGTAGTTGCCATGAAGTCAGCCGTTGTCCTCTCAAGGAAGAAGCGATGCCGAATACGCAGTGGTACTACACCGATGCACAGCACGAGCGGCAGGGGCCGCTCGCCACCGCACAGATGAAGCAGCTGTTCGCCGCGGGTGGGTTGGCGCAGTCAGCATTGGTATGGCGCGCGGGCATGCAGCAATGGCAACCGCTGCAGGATTTCGCGCAGGAGCTGGCCTGGCCGGAGCCAGCTGAAGGCAGCCACGAAGGCAGTAATCCGTACGCGGCCCCGGCTGCCGTTGTCGGCGAGCCGCTCGCGCTGATGGACGACAGGTTGAAGCCCTACGCCGATTTTGTCGGCAATAATTTTGAAAAATACCGCAGGAAGTGGCATCTGGATGGAAAACATCCCAATGCCAAAGATACCTGGCACTGGCCGGCATTCTGCTTCGGTGTGATGTGGATGCTCTACCGCAAGATGTACGCGCTGGCCGTGCTGTGGGGCGGCGGATCCGTGCTGCTGACAACCACGCTGCGCATCATGCGCATCCCTGATCTGGCGGCATGGGGCGTCACTATCGGTATTGCGGTTGCCGCAGGTGGTCTGGGCAATGCGTTCTACCTGAAGCACGCGCAGAAGCAGATCCAGCAGGCGACGTCTGCCAATACCGGGGGCGCTCGCGCGTTGCGGGCGACGCTGCGCATGCGTGGCGGGACCAGCAATGCAGCCGTGGTGACCGGGGTATTCGTGATGGTCGCGATCAATGCGATGCTTGCGTACACGATTGCGTGAACCGTCTCAGTGCGCACCTGCTCCACGAGCAGGCGCGCACTGACTACCCGGCTGTGAGTTCAGCGCAGCGGCGCAGGCCGGCGCAATACCAGCAAGGTGATCACACCGGCGACCAAGCCCCAGAACGCGGAACCGATGCCGGCCATCGACAGCCCCGACGCCGTCACCAGGAAGGTCACCAGCGCCGGCTCGCGTTCGGCCTCTTCTTTCAACGCCACCGCCAGGCTGTTGCCGATAGTGCCGAGCAGGGCGATACCGGCCAGCGTCGCGATCAACTCCTTGGGGAACGCGGCGAACACCGCCGCCACGGTCGCCCCGAACAAGCCGATCACGATATAGAACACGCCAGCACTCACTGCAGCCGTGTAGCGCCGCGCCGGGTCCTCATGAACATCCCGGCCCATGCAGATCGCCGCCGTGATCGCGGCCAGATTCAAGGCATAGCCACCGAACGGCGCCAGCGCCGTATTGACCACGCCGATCCAACCGATCACCGGCGATATTGGCGCGTCATAGCCGGAAGCCTTCAACACCGCCACGCCCGGGACGTTCTGCGAAGCCATGGTCACGATGAACAAGGGCAGGGCGATGCCGAACAACGCAGCCCATGACAGCGTCGGCACGGTGAACACCGGCAACGCCATCTGCAGCTGCACCTGTTCCATATGCATCAGCCCCTTGCCGCTGGCGATCGCCACACCCACCAGCAAGGTCGCGATCACTGCATAGCGTGGCAACCAGCGCCGCCCGATCAGATAGGTGGCAAACATCAGCAGCACCAGCAACGGTTGGGTATTCACCGATACAAAGACATCCAGGCCAAAGCGCAGCAGTACCCCGGCCAACATGCCCGAGGCCAGCGACACCGGAATCCGCCGCATCGCCTTCTCGAACACCCCCGAGAAACCGGCAACCGTGCCCAGCAACGCGGCCAGCACAAACGCACCGATCGCATCGGACAGCGGCAGCGTGGTCGCCCCGACCACCAGCATCGCCGCCCCTGGCGTGGACCAGGCCGTCACCACCGGCACCCGGTAGCGCAGCGAAAGACCAATACAGGTCACACCCATGCCGATGCCCAGCGCCCACATCCACGATGCAATCTCGGCCTGCCCGGCGCCAAGCGCCTGCGCCGCCTGGAACACGATCACCGCCGAACTGGCAAAGCCCACCAACACCGTAATGAAGCCGGCAACCACCGCAGGGAGCGAGAGATCACGAAAGAACGAACGCGGAGCCGGATTGGTCATCTATATATAGAGGTGCGACGGATCAACCCGCATTGTGGCCCAGCAAGCAGACCAACAGGTCCCAGCAAAGCCAGCCGAAGACAAAGCCCCTCTCCCGCGTGCGGGAGAGGGGTTGGGGTGAGGGCAGCTCTTAGCACAGAAAAGCGGCCGCACCGTCTTGGCCAACGTGCCAACAAGCACCCGCAGCAAGCCGACAGCGCCACGCCCACGCTTCTGATCCGCACATAAGGAAGGGGCGAAAAGCGCCACAAGAAGCCAAAGCCACCCCAAAACACCCCGGCACTTTGCCAACTCTGGCCCCAACCCCCAATCTGCCGCTCTGCAACAAAAAGTGA